>NZ_JAOBZT010000026.1:0-54216 GCF_029839005.1 Stenotrophomonas sp. GD03958
AGGACGGGTTCACGGCGTCCCCGCAAACCCGCAGTCCCCCGCCAACCCTCAGTACAACCCAGAGCCATGACAACGCTGTTGCCGTTGCTCTGGCTCTGGCTTGAAACGGGTGCCGGGCAGCGCCCGGCCGGGTATCCTTTCCCTCTGATGTCCGACCTTGTCCATGCCAGCCGCGAAGCCCTCAGCGACGGCGGCGCGCTCGCCTCGCATCTGGACGCCTTCGTCCCGCGCCCGGCCCAGCTGCGCCTGACCGAAGCCATCGCCGATGCGCTGCAGCAGCGTGACCTGCTGCTGGCCGAGGCCGGTACCGGCACCGGCAAGACGTTCGCCTACCTGGTGCCGGTGCTGCTGTCCGGGTTGCGCACCATCATCTCCACCGGCACCCGCGCGCTGCAGGACCAGCTCTACCACCGCGACCTGCCGCGTGTGCGCCAGGCACTCGGTGTCGGCCTGCGCAGTGCGCTGCTGAAGGGACGTTCGAATTACCTGTGCCGCTACCGCCTGCAGCAGGCGCGGGGCGAGCCGCGCTTCTCAAGCCCAGAACAGGCGGCGCAGTTCCAGCGCATCCTGGCCTGGTCGGGACGCTCGGAGTTCGGCGACATCGCCGAACTGGACGGTTTGGCCGATGATTCGCCGCTGCTGCCGATGGTCACCTCCACCGTCGATAACTGTCTGGGCACCGACTGCCCGTTCTGGGAAGACTGCTTCGTGGTGCGTGCGCGGCAACGTGCGCAGGCGGCAGACGTAGTGGTGGTCAACCATCACCTGCTGCTGGCCGACCTGGCATTGAAGCAGGATGGCTTCGGTGAGCTGCTGCCGGGGGCGCAGGCCTTCGTCATCGACGAAGCGCATCAGTTGCCTGAACTGGCCGCGCAGTTCTTCGGCGAAGGCTTCGGCATGCGCCCGTGGCAGGAGCTGGGCCGCGACTGCCTGGCCGAAGCGCGCGGCGTCGGGGGGGCGCAGTCGGCGCTGCAGGAACCGGTCGACCACTTGCAGCAGGCGCTGCTGGCGTTGCGTTCGGCGATGGAGGGGCTGCCGCCGCGCGGCACGCAGTGGCGTGCGCTGACGATGCCGCAGGTGCGTGATGGCTTCGATACGGTGATGGCTGGCCTGGTGACGCTGGAGCAGGCGCTGCAGCCGCTGCGCGAAGCCGCGGCGGGCCTGGATGCCTGCCATGCGCGGGCGCGCGAGGCGGTCTCGCGGCTCGGTCGCTGGCTGGGCGATGACGAACCTGCCCTCGACTTCGATACTGATCCTGCGGACACCGGCAATGCCACCGATGTGCTCTGGTATGAGCTCACCCCGCGTGGTTTCCGCTGCCAGCGCACGCCGATGGACGTGTCCGGTCCATTGCGCGAGCACCGTGAGCGCAGTCGCGCGGCATGGATCTTCACCTCGGCGACGCTGACCGTGGGCGGTGGTTTCGATCACATCGCCACCCGCCTCGGGCTGGACGACCCGCAGACGCTGGTCCAGCCGAGTCCGTTCAATTGGCCCGAGCAGGCGCTGTGTTACCTGCCTGAAGGCCTGCCCGATCCGGCCGCACGTGGTTTCGGAACCGCGCTGATCCAGACCCTGCGGCCGGTGCTGCAGGCCTCGCAGGGCAGGGCGTTCCTGCTGTTCGCTTCGCATCGCGCCCTGCGTGAGGCCGCCGAGGCACTGCGCGATGGGCCATGGCCGTTGTTCGTGCAGGGTGAGGCGCCGCGTGCGACGCTGCTGCAGCGCTTCCGTGAATCGGGCAATGGGGTGCTGCTGGGCTCGGCCAGTTTCCGCGAGGGCGTGGACGTGGTCGGCGAAGCGCTGAGCGTGGTGATGATCGACAAGCTGCCGTTCGCGGCACCGGACGACCCGGTCTACGAGGCACGCCTAGAGGCGATCCGCAGCCAGGGCGGCAATCCGTTCCGCGACGAACAGTTGCCGCAGGCGGTGATCGCCCTGAAGCAGGGCGTTGGCCGCCTGATCCGCAGCGAAAGCGACCGGGGCGTGCTGGTCCTGTGCGATCCGCGCCTGCTCAACCGTGGCTATGGCCGGGTCTTTCTTGAGTCGCTGCCGCCGTTCCGGCGCACCCGCAGCCTGGCCGATGTGCAGGCCTTCTTTACGCCACAATGGGCGCCCGTGGCCGATGATGCCGTTCCGACCGCCGCCGCCGCGGCGGGCCCGGAGCCGGCGCCCGGTGTCACGTTCCCCCTGTTCTGACCTGATCCGATGAAACTGCTCGCCTTTGAAACCGCCACCGAAGCCTGTTCCGTTGCCCTGCATGTCGATGGACAGGTACTGGAACGTTTCGAGATCGCCCCGCGCCGGCATGCCGAACTGAGCCTACCGTGGGCCGAGGCGCTGCTGGCCGAAGCCGGCATCAGCCGCCGCCAGCTGGACGGTATCGCGCTCAGCCGCGGTCCGGGTGCGTTCACCGGCGTGCGCCTGGCGATCGCCATCGCGCAGGGCATCGCACTGGCGCTGGATCGTCCGTTGCTGCCGGTCTCGACGCTGCAGGTGCTGGCGCTGCGGGCACCGGCGGAAGAAACGCAGATCCTGTCGGCGATCGACGCACGGATGGGAGAGTTGTACGTTGCGCGCTTCGGGCGTGTGGACGGCCTGCCGGTGGCACGCGATGCCGAACGCGTGTGCGCACCCGCTGCGGTAGCGCTGTCGGAAGGGCTGTCGGCCTACGGTGTCGGTACCGGGTTCGCCGCAGCCGAGGGTGCGCTGGTCGCGCAGCTCGGTACAGGTTTGCGCGGATTCGACGCCACGGCATTGCCGCGTGCGTCGGACGTGCTCGCACTGGCGGTGCCGGCGTTCGCCCGCGGCGAAGCCATTGCACCGGAGAAGGTCGAGCCGGCCTACCTGCGCGACAACGTGGCACTGACCCTGGTCGAGCAGCAGGCCGCGCGCGAGGCGAAGGCGAAGGCCAACGGCTGAGCCCCTCGTGGCGGAGTTGGTCGCGTAGATCAAAAGCCGTGGTTTGGCCGGGCGGGTGGGCTGCGCAGGGGGCGCTGCAAGTACGTCCCTGTAAGCTCGGTCGCCGCATCCATGCGGCTCACGCTCCTGCGCAGCCCACCCGCCCGGCCTCTGACAGTTTCCGTGCACGTCCGCCACAGAAGATCAAAAAAAGAAAAGTCAAAATCAAAAGCGGGTCGCTTCGCTTGCATCCACGCGTGGCGTGGATGTGTATCGACCAAGGTCGACACCTACCAAAGCAGTGGTGCGCCGCGATCTATCAGAGGCGGGGCGGTGTCGGGCGGCGGGGTATCCGCGGCATGGATGCCGCGGCTAAGCCTACACGGACGTACTTGCGGCGTCCCCGCCGCCCGACACCGCCTCGCCACGCTTCAGTACACCAACCGCCGCTGTTGCTGTTGCCGTTGCTCTAGCCTTTCAGCGGGTCCCGGGCCGCAGGCCCGGGCAACAAACCCTACCGGTCGTCGCGCAGTTCGCCGCCGGGCAGGAACACCCACGTGCGGGTGACCTGCAGGATGTCGATCTCATCCTCGGTCTTCGGCAACGGCGGGAACGGCTGCGCCAGCTTCACCACCCGCAGTGCCGCCTCATCCAGCAGTGGCGTTCCGCTCGACCGCAGGATCCGGCTGCTCTCCACGCTGCCATCGCGGCGCACGCCCACGCTGATCACCACCTGGCCGCCCAGCCGGCGCTGCCGGGCCTCGTCCGGGTAATTCAGGTTGCCCACGCGCTCGGCGCGGTCAACCCAGGCCCGCAGGTAATTGGCATAGGCATACTCGCGCGTGCTGGCCGACACGAACTTGCGGTTCGGGCGCTTGGCGTACTGCGCCGAGCGCAGATGCACTTCTGCGGCCAGTCGGGCCATTTCCACATCGCGCTGTTCGCGCGCACTCAGCGGGGCGTCCGGTTCGGGCTGATCCGGCGTGGGGCGGGACTGGGCCTGCGCGACCGCCTCTTCGCCATTGCGGCTGCTGACCACCCGTGCCTGTGGCGGCGGGACCGGCGCGGCCGATTGCTGCTGCTGTGGGACCGGGCTCAAACCGGGCTGCGCCTGCGGCACGATGCCGGCCTGGTTGTCGCGCGGACGCTGTGCGCGGTCGTGTTCGCCACCGCCATCCTGGTTGGCTGCGGCAAGAAAATCGGCCTGCTTCGGCGTCAGCACGGTGCGGGTCTGGCTGAAGATCACTTCCAGCGTGGGCACCAGCGGTGCATCGCCTTTCACGGCGAAGCCCACGCCCAGGATCAGCAGCGCGTGAACCAGCACCGACAGCGCGATGGTCGCCCCCAGCCGTTGCGCTTCGCGTGGTGGCGGGGGCAGGACGGCAGGTGCGGTTGCCATCAGCGCAGGCCGGCCTCAAGCGCGTCGAACAGGGTGCCGGCGATGTTCAGGCCGAACTGTGCGTCCAGTTCGCGTACACAGGTCGGGCTGGTCACGTTGACCTCGGTCAGGTAATCGCCGATCACGTCCAGGCCGACGAAGCGCATGCCGCGACGCTTCATCTCCGGGCCGACCTGGGCCGCGATCCAGCGGTCGCGCTCGCTCAGCGGACGGCCTTCGCCGCGGCCACCGGCAGCCAGGTTGCCCCGGAACTCGTCGCCCTGCGGGATGCGCGCCAGGCAGTAGTCGACCGGTTCGCCATCGACCAGCAGGATGCGCTTGTCGCCGGCCGTGATGTCGGGAATGAACTTCTGGGCCAGTGCCAGTTTGCGGCCGCCGTCGGTCAGGGTTTCCAGGATCACGTTCAGGTTCGGATCGCCCTGGCCGCTGCGGAAGATCGAGCGGCCGCCCATGCCGTCCAGCGGCTTCAGCACGGCCTGGCCATGCTCCAGCGCGAAGGCCTTCAAGGCCTTGGCGTCGCGGCTGACCAGGGTCGGCGGGCAGCACTGCGGGAACAGCAGCGCGGCCAGCTTCTCGTTGTAGTCGCGCAGCCCCTGCGGATTGTTGACCACGCAGGCACCGGCGGCCGCAGCCACGTCCAGCACCTGGGTGTCGTAGATGTACTCGGCGTCGACCGGCGGATCCTTGCGCATCAGCACAATCTGGCCGGGGCCGAGTTCGGTACGGCTGAATGCGCCCAGCTCATACCAGCCAGCCGGGTCGTCGCGCACCTGCAGCGGCGCGGTCTGGGCCACCGCTACGCCACCCTCCAGGGCCAGGCCGCCCGGGCGCACGTAGTGCAGGGCATGGCCGCGGCGCTGGGCTTCCAGCAGCATGGCAAAGGTGGTGTCCTTGGCGATCTTGATGTGGGCGATGGGATCCATCACCACGATGACGTTCAACGGCATGGGCGCACCTGTCAGGCAAGGCGTTGATGGTAGCGGCAACGCCGGTCGCGCGCCTCCCTGCCATACTGCAACGCAGCGTCCGCCCGGCGCTCGCGCACTCATTGCGAAACCCGTCACGTTCAGGAGGCTGCCATGCCCCGCGCCATGGGGCGGCCTTGAAGCGGGCGCGGAAAGTGCGATATAGATACGCTTTCGTAGCGGCCCCCGCCAGAGATCGGGCCGTGCGCTTGGGGATAGGCAATGACTGAAAACACGACTGCGGGCGGGGAACTCGCAGGACTCCGGGTGATGGTCATCGATGATTCGAAGACCATCCGCAGGACTGCGGAAACACTGCTCAAGCGGGAAGGCTGCGAGGTGGTCACCGCCACCGACGGCTTTGAAGCGCTTGCGAAGATCGCAGATCAGCAACCGCAGATCATCTTCGTCGACATCATGATGCCGCGCCTGGACGGGTACCAGACCTGTGCGCTGATCAAGGGCAACCAGCTGTTCAAGGCGACCCCGGTCATCATGCTCTCGTCCAAGGATGGCCTGTTCGACAAGGCGCGGGGACGCATCGTCGGCTCGGAGCAATACCTGACCAAGCCATTCACGCGTGAAGAACTGCTGGGTGCCATCCGCACATACGTCAACGCCTGACCAGGGGGGAAAGGCACAATGGCTCGTATCGTTCTGATCGAGGATTCACCGACCGACCGCGCGGTGTTCACCCAGTGGCTGCGCCGTGCCGGCCACGAGGTGCTGGAAGCGGACAACGCCGAGGATGGACTGCAGCTGGTCCGCGACCAGGTGCCGCAACTGGTGCTGATGGACGTGGTCCTGCCCGGCATGAGCGGCTTCCAGGCCACCCGCGCGATGGCCCGTGACGCAGCGATCAAGCACATCCCGGTGATCATCGTCAGCACCAAGGCGATGGAAACCGACAAGGCCTGGGGCCTGCGCCAGGGCGCGGCCGATTACATCGTCAAGCCGCCTCGCGAGGATGAACTGATCGCGCGGATCAACGAACTGGTGGCCTGATGCGCTCGCCTTTCGACATCCTCGAAGCCTATGAACGCCGCAGCCTGGCCCACGCGGTGCAGCTGCCCGAACGGCAGTTCGCCCAGGACCTCTGGCGTGGCGTGGGCTACCGCGTCGGCCAGCGCCGGCTGGTGTCCGATTTCCGCGAAGTGGTGGAGATCGTGCCGATGCCGCCGGTGACCCCGGTGCCATGCGCGCAGCCCTGGCTGCTCGGCGTGGGCAATCTGCGCGGCAACCTGTTCCCGGTGGTCGACCTGAAGTACTTCCTGGAAGGCGTGCGTACCGTGCAGCAGGAAGGCCAGCGCGTGCTGATCATGCGCCAGGCCGGTGGCGACGTCGCACTGACCATCGATGAACTGTTCGGCCAGCGCAGCTTCGAACTGGACCAGCAGATCGAGGCCGGCATGCTGGCCGAAGGGCGCTACGGCCATTTCGTCGATCGCGCCTTCCATGCCGACGGCCACGACTGGGGCGTATTCTCGCTTTCGCTGCTGTCGCGCACCCCTGAATTCCGGCAAGCCGCGGCCTGAGGCCGGGCATCGCCCCCTGCATTGAAGATCGAGGTTGAACGATGAGTACTGCTTCGGACGCCACCAAGACCGGCAAGCTGCGGCTGGGCGGCAGCAACCTCTGGCTGTTCCTGCTGCTGGCATCGATGATCCTGTTCGGCGTCAACACCGGCGTCGCTACCTGGCAGGGCAGTCGCCTGGCCGATGCCGGTTCCAAGGCGGCCGACCTGCAGGTGCTGTCGCAGCAGTTGGCCAACCAGGGCCGTGACGCGGTGGGCGGCAACGCGCAGGCGTTCACTGCCTTCAAGGCCACCCGCAACGCGATCGAACAGAATGTGTCGACCCTGCAGGGCCGCTATGGCAAGGAGCCGGGCGTGTCCGGCGCGATCGCCACGCTGGGCGAGACCTGGGCGCCGCTGGGCAAGCAGGCCGGGCAGCTGGTGGCCAGTGAACCGGCGGTGCTGGCCCTGGCCGGCAACGCCAACAACTTCACCGGCGCCGTGCCGGGGCTGCAGGCCCAGCTGAACGAGCTGGTGCGTGCGATGTCCGCTGCCGGCGCGCCCTCGTCGCAGGTGTACAGCGCACTGCAGCAGGTCGTGGTGGCCGGCTCCATGGCCCGCCGCGTAACCGAAATGCGCGCCGGTGGCAGCGGCGCTGCTACGGCCGGCGATGCGCTGGCGCGTGACATCACCGTGTTCTCGCAGGTGCTCGACGGCCTGCGCAATGGCAACGAGGAACTGGGCATCACCGCCGTGCGCGGTGCCGCTGCCGTGGCCGCGCTGGAACAGTCGCAGCAGAAGTGGGAAGCGATGAAGCAGGACGCTGACGCGATCCTGGCCAGCTCGCGCCAGCTGTTCGCGGCGCAGTCCGCCGCCACCGCGCTGGGCCAGGGTTCGGCCCACATGCTGGATGACAGCCGCAAGCTGTTCGACGCGTTCTCCTCGTTCGGCTCGGTGTCTGACACCCGCCTGTTCCCGAACTTCTGGATCGGTGTGGTCTCCGGTGCGCTGTCGCTGATCGCGATCATCGGCTTCGTTTCCACCAACGTGCGCACCCGCTCGCGCGAGCAGGAACTGCGCTACCAGACCCAGGTGGAATTCAACAGCCGCAACCAGCAGGCGATCATGCGGCTGCTGGACGAAATCTCCTCGCTGGGTGAGGGCGACCTGACGGTGAAGGCCTCGGTGACCGAGGACATGACCGGTGCCATCGCCGACGCGATCAACTACGCCGTCGACGAGCTGCGCCACCTGGTGACCACCATCAATGACACCTCGGCCAAGGTCGCGCTGTCCACCCAGGAGACCCAGGCCACCGCCATGCAGCTGGCAGAGGCGGCCGGCCACCAGGCCAACCAGATCACCTCGGCGTCGGACCGCATCGGCGAAATCGCGGCAAGCATCGAACAGGTGTCGCGCAACTCGGCCGAGTCGGCCGACGTGGCACAGCGCTCGGTGGTGATTGCCGCCGAAGGTGCCGGTGTGGTGCGCGAGACCATCCAGGGCATGGACCAGATCCGTGACCAGATCCAGGAAACCTCCAAGCGCATCAAGCGCCTGGGTGAGTCGTCGCAGGAAATCGGCTCGATCGTGGAACTGATCAACGACATTTCCGAACAGACCAACATCCTGGCGTTGAACGCAGCGGTCCAGGCGGCCTCGGCCGGTGAAGCGGGTCGCGGTTTCGCGGTCGTGGCCGACGAAGTGCAGCGCCTGGCAGAACGTACCTCCGGCGCGACCCGACGCATCGAGAACCTGGTGCAGGCCATTCAGGCCGACACCAACGAAGCGGTCACCTCGATGGAACAGACCACCGCCGAAGTGGTGTCCGGTGCACGCCTGGCCGAGGATGCCGGCACCGCGCTGACCGAGATCGAGCGCGTGTCCAATGCACTGAACACCCTCATCAAGAACATCTCCATCGCCGCCCAGCAGCAGTCGGCTGCGGCCTCGGACATCACCCGCACCATGGGCGTGATCCGGCAGATCACCGGCCAGACCTCGCAGGGTGCGGGGCAGACCGCCGAATCGATCGGCCACCTCGCGCAGCTGGCGGCGGACCTGCGCCGTTCGGTCGCCGACTTCAAGCTGCCGGCGTGACGCGGGCAGGGCGGCGAGCAAGGAACCAGTCGATGAAGCATTTCCATTTCCCACGCCAGAACTCGCGCGGCCACCGCGCGGCGGCGAACGGAGCGCGTCCATGAGCAGTCTGCGCGATGCGATGAGCCACGCAGCGCTGGGCTGGGTCAAGCCCGAGCTGGACGAGACCCTGCGCCAGGTGCGCAACGAGGTCGAGTACTACGCCGAAGACCCGAGCGATGCCAGCCGCATGCGCATCTGCGCCGGCTACCTGCACCAGGTGCAGGGCACCCTGCGCATGGTCGAGCTGTATGCACCGGCGATGGTGGCCGAGGAACTGGAACAACTGGCCAATGCCATCGGGGCCGACGGCGTGGCCGATCGGGATGAAGCCTGCGCGACCCTGATGCGTGGCAGCGTGCTGCTGCCCGATTATCTGGAGCGCCTGCAGAACGGGCATCGCGATATTCCGATCGTGCTGATGCCGCTGCTCAACGAGATCCGTGCCGCGCGTGGCGAAGAAGGCGTGCATGACAGCGTGCTGCTGGCATTCGCACCGGACAGCGTCACCGCCACCGAGGCCGAGCTGGACCATGCCCGCGGCAGCCTGAGCGGGCGCAACCGCGAGTTGCTGGACACGGTCGGCAGTGCGGTGAAGGAAGAACTGCTGCGCATCAAGGATGCGCTGGACCTGCACCTGCGCACCGGCGGTGCTCCGGAACAGCTGCAGACCCAGGCCAACGAGCTCGGCGCGGTGGCCGATACGCTGGGCATGATGGGCCTGGGCGTGGCCCGCAGCGTGGTCGTGCAGCAGCGTGACGCACTGCGTGGGGTGGTGGAAGGGCGCCAGCAGATCGATGAGAACCTGCTGCTGGATATCGCCGGGGCACTGCTCTACGTGGACGCCTCGCTGGACGACCAGGTCGCCCATCTGGGCGCTGGCGGCAGTGGCGAGGACGATCCGAGCGCGGTTGAGAACCGCCGCACGGTGGAGGTGCTGGCGCATGAAGCCATCGCCAACTTCGCCGCCGCCCGCGAGCATTTCGTCGCGTTCATCGAAACCAGCTGGAACCATGCCGAGCTGCAGGATGTGCCGCGCCTGCTGGGTGATGTATCCGGTGCGCTGCGCATGCTCGATCTGGGCACCGCCGCAGACTACCTGCGTGGCGTACAGCAGTACATCGAGGCCGAGCTGATCGGTCGCCAGCGCGTGCCCAGTGGCCGCCAGCTGGACACCCTGGCCGATGCCATGGCCAGCCTGGAGTACTACCTGGAAGCCCTGCGCGACCGCCGTCCGGGCCGCGAGGACATCCTCGACATCACCCGCAGCAGCCTTGAAGCGCTGCGCTATTGGCCGCTGCCGGACCGCAACGCGGTGGAACCGGTTGCCGCCGCGCCGGTTCCGTTCGCATCGCTGCTGGTGGACCGGGAGCCGGTCGCGCTGCAGGCCGAGCCTTTGCAGCCGGAGCGCATCGAGATTCAGGTTCAGCCAGCCGCGCCCGCCGCCGGCACTGTGCCGGTGCCCTTGCCGGACTTCACCTTTGATCCACCACCGGCCACGCCTGCACCGGAGGTGCTGGACAACCGCCTGATGTTCGGTGCGCTGGGGAACCTTGCATCCACACCGCTGTCGCTGCATGACGACCGCGAGGCGGCGCTGGTCTTCGCCGCCTCCAGCGCGCCTGCGCCCGAGGTGCCGCAGTGGGATCTCGCGCCGTTCCATCCGGACGCCGATCCGGCCGCGAGTGCCGAAGACGAACGCAGCCCGACCTTCGCCAGTTTCGATCCGGTCAGCTTCGAACGCGCCGAAACCGGAATGGAATCGGTGCCGCAATGGACGCTGTCGGAGGCGACACCACCGGTATCGGCTGATGTGGCAGTGGCGGATGTCGAGCACGACGTCGACGCGTCGGTACCCTTTGACACCACTGGCTTTGCAGCGCCGGTGTTCGACCCGGTGGCTGCCGAGCACGATGTGGTTGCTGCCCGTGACGACGTGGTGTTCCGTTTCGACGCCGATGCGCTGGATAACGCCGACGACGTGCTGTCGCTGCACGCCATGGAGACGCTGTCGCTGGACGACGACGCCGGACTGCATCCGTCGCTGGAGACCGTCGATGACGCCACGCCCCAGCCGTTGGACGAAAGCCCCGTGGTTGCCGAAGTCGACGCCGTTGCGGCGGATGTGCCGGAGCACGCGGCCGCGCCGATGGCCGAGGTGCTGACGCCGGCCTCCGATGCACCGGCACCGGCGGTGTCGGTGATTGATATCGACACCATCGCACCGATCGATTTCAGCGAAGCCGACGCACAGTTCTTTGCCGAGCTGAGCGCCGCGGCGGCCGACTTCAATCCGCAGGCCATGGCGGCTCCGCCCGCTGCGGACATCCCGGTCGTGGCTGGGACCGAGGCCGGCTTCGAGGCCGGCTTCGACGACGATGCCGAGAACATCGACGAGGACATCCGCGAGGTGTTCCTGGAAGAGTTCGACGACGAACTGGCCAACCTTGGCACGCTGCTGCCGGCATGGCGCACGCAGCTGGACAACATGGACCGGCTGCGGCCGATCCGCCGCATCTTCCACACCCTCAAGGGCAGTGGCCGACTGGTCGGCGCGCGCACCCTGGGGGAGTTCGCCTGGAAGATCGAGGGCATGCTCAACCGCGTGCTCGATGGCAGCCGGCCGGCCACGCCGGCCGTGCTGGCAATGGTCGACAATGCGCACGCCGCACTGCCGCAGTTGAATGCCGCGCTGCGCCATGGCCAGCGCATCAGCGTGGACCTGCAGGCAATGCAGGCCATCGCCGACCGGGTCGGCGCCGGCGAGGAGACCTTCTACGTGCCGTTGCCGGCTGCGGCCGCACCGGCGGCGACACTGGCCGAGTCCGAAGGCGAAGACGAAATCAGCCGCCTGCTGGACGCCGAGGCCGCTGCGTCGGCGCAGGCCGAAGACGCCGGGACCCCGGCCAACATCGACAGCGTGCTGCGCGAGATCCTCGAGGCCGAGGTCGAAGTCCACCAGGCGACCCTGCAGGAGTGGCTGCGCTCGGCACAGCAGGCACCGCAGCCGGTCAGCGACGCACTGCTGCGTGCGGTTC
Source organism: Stenotrophomonas sp. GD03958 (assembly GCF_029839005.1). NCBI lineage: Bacteria > Pseudomonadati > Pseudomonadota > Gammaproteobacteria > Lysobacterales > Lysobacteraceae > Stenotrophomonas > Stenotrophomonas sp. GD03958. The sequence goes on from NZ_JAOBZT010000026.1 coordinate 11,953, forward strand.
ACACCATGAACGGCGCCTTCGCGATGACCGAAGTGCCGGAAATCACCGCCGTTACCGGCGGCGCCGAGTCCTACATCAAGCGGGCTCTGGCCGCCGATGTGGTACCTGGCGACGAGGGGGTCGCCGCGCTGGACGCAGCTGCGCAGGCGATCACCGCGACCATGGAGGCGCTGCAGGCCGAACACCCGCGCATTGCGCCGCAGGATGCGCTGGTGCAGCGGCTGCAGGCATTGGCTGGCGAGCTGCCGGAAGCGCGCTGGCCGCTGTTCGCGTCGGAAGACGAGGATGAAGAGGGCACCGAACCGGCGCCAGATGTCGAGCAGGCATCCGAAGCCGAAGCGCCGCTGGCCGGCCTGGACGCGCTGGACGAAACCAGCATGCCCGTTGCTTCCGATGCGGCTCCTGATCTCATTGCCGAGCCGCTTGCCGGAGATGCGCTGGAACCGGTTCCATCTGCGCCCGACCTCAGGACGCCGGACGTCGCCGCCGACAGCGGCCTGGAAGTCGGCGAGTTGACCGCCAGCGACGATCTTTCGCGTTACTTCGATGCCGGCTGGCCGACGGTGCAGGGAGAAGATGAACCCGCAGTGGCGCACACCGGCGCGATTGAATCGATCCAGCCGGTGGAGAGTGCGCCTGTTGTCGAAGGGGCCGACGCAGCTGCCGCGCCCACGATCGAGACCGTCGACGACGCTGATCTGACCATGGCCGACGATCTGTCGCCGTACCTCGACGCCAGTGCGCTGCCGGTCGACGACCGCGACGCGGAAGAGCTGCCGGTGTCTGCGGAAGTTGACGCGATCGACCTGAATACGTCCTTGTCCTTTGATTCGGGCAGCGGCGATGACAGCGTCATTGACGACGCTGCTGCATTGCCACTCGACAGCGAGCTGTCGAGCCTGCAGGATGAAATGGCTGTGCCGGGTTTCGCAGAACCGGTCACGCTGGCAGCCGCGCTCGAGGCCGGCCTGCACGTGATCGAGCAAGAGCGGACCCTGGACGACGACGGGCAATGGCCCGTGATCGGCCTCCAGGCCAGCGAACTCGCGCCGGGCGAGGCAGATGCCTTTGCCGAGGATGCGGACGTCGGCGGGGAGGCGGCGGTCGGTGAAGGAGAGAGCGCCGATCAGCCGTCCCCGGCGACGGTGATTGAGGCGTTCAGCGCAGAGGCACGCGTTGGCAGTGGTGCTCCGGTGCGGTTCTTCGAAATGGAAGAGGCGCCGGGCCAGGGCACGATCAACACCGGTGCCGGCGCGGAGATCGCAGCGGCCGACATCGAGCCCCCTGCGCCGGATGTTGAGCAGGCGCCTGTTGCGGCGGATGCCGAAGACGGTGCCGATGCCGATGCGCTTGACTTCAGCGTGTACGACCGCGAGCTGGTCGACATCTTTGTCGAGGAAGGCAGGGACCTGCTCGACCACTGTGATGGCCTGATCAGCGAGCTGCGTGATGCACCGCAGGATCGCGAGGTGCTGGCCGGCCTGCAGCGTGACCTGCACACCCTCAAGGGGGGCGCACGCATGGCCGGTATCAATGCCATCGGCGACCTCGGCCACAGCATCGAATCGCTGCTGGAAGCGGTGGCCGCTGGCCGTACCGAAATCGAGCGCCGCGACGTGCAGCTGCTGGAACGCGGCTTTGACCGCCTGCACCAGCTGCTCACCCGTACCGGCACTCACCGCGTGGTGGAGCCGGCGCTGGATCTGGTGGAGGCCTTCGAGGTTCGCACCACCAACGATATTGCCGCAGCCGCCACGGCCGCGCGTGCAGCCAGCGAGGCCGAGACCGTGCCGGCGCAGGCTGCGGCCACGCTGACGCCGCTTGTCGACGCGCCGCTGTCGGCACCGCTGCCGGCCGAGGGTACGGTCGATGAAGACCCCCTGGCACGTCCGCAGCAGGAACAGGTGCGCGTGCGCGCCGACCTGCTCGACCGCCTGGTCAACCATGCCGGTGAAGTGGCGATCTACCGCTCGCGGCTGGAACAGCAGCTGGGTGCCTTCCGCGGCGCGATGGGCGAACTGGAGCGCACCAATGCGCGACTGCGCGACCAGCTGCGCCGCCTCGACCTGGAAACCGAGGCGCAGATCGTCGCCCGCTACCAGCGCGAGCAGGACCAGGCCGACCAGAAGTTCGATCCGCTGGAACTGGATCGCTTCTCCACCCTGCAGCAGCTCAGCCGTGCGCTGAACGAGTCCGCCGCCGACCTTGGCGGCCTGCAGGGCGTGCTGGACGATCTGTCGCGCCAGTACGATTCGCTGCTGCAGCAGCAGTCGCGCGTCAGCTCCGAGCTGCAGGATGGCCTGATGCGCGCGCGCATGGTGCCGTTCGATGGCCTGGTGCCGCGCCTGCGCCGCGTGGTCCGCCAGGCCGGCATGGATACCGGCAAGCAGGTCCACCTGACCCTGGAAGGCACCCACGGCGAACTGGACCGCAACGTCCTCGACCGCATGGTCGCGCCGCTGGAACACATGCTGCGCAACTCCGTGGCCCATGGCCTGGAAGCGCCGGAACAGCGCCGCGCCGCCGGCAAGCCGGAGGAGGGCGAGATCGCCATCCGCCTGCACCGCGAAGGCTCGGAAATCGTCCTGGAAGTGGCCGATGACGGCGCCGGCCTGGACCGCGAAGCGATCCGCCGCCGCGCCATCGACCGCGGCCTGCTGGCTGCCGATGCCCAGCCGAACGAACAGGAACTGGACAACCTCATCTTCGCGTCAGGCTTCACCACCGCCGACCAGGTCAGCCAGCTGGCCGGCCGTGGCGTGGGCATGGACGTGGTGCGCAACGAAGTGCGCCAGCTGGGTGGCTCGGTCGATATCCAGTCAGTGCGTGGGCAGGGCGTGCGCTTCACCCTGCGCCTGCCGCAGACGCTGGCCGTCACCCAGGCGGTGTTCGTGCAGATCGGCGAAACCACCTTCGCAGTGCCGGTGGCCTCGGTCAGTGGTATCGGCCGCCTGTCGCGCGAGCGCTTCGAGGCTGCCGACAGCAGCTACCGCTACAGCGGCGAAGACTATCCGCTGTACGACCTTGGCAGCCTGGTCGGCCAGGCCCCGGCGCGTGCCGACGGCCAGGAGCAGGTGCCACTGCTGCTGGTCCGTGCCGGTGACCTGCGTGCCGCCGTCGCGATCGACCAGGTGCTGGGCAACCGCGAAATCGTGGTCAAGCCGGTCGGCCTGCAGATCGCGTCGGTGCCGGGGATCTACGGCGCCACCATCACCGGCGACGGCCGCGTGGTGGTGATCCTGGACGTGGCGCCGCTGGTGCGCCGTTTCCTGGCCAACCCGACGCTGCCGGTACTGGCCAATGCGCCGCGCCAGGAGCGCCAGGTGCCGCTGGTGATGGTGGTCGACGACTCGCTGACCATGCGCAAGGTCACCGGCCGCATCCTCGAACGCCACAACTTCGAGGTCAGCGTTGCGCGCGACGGCGTGGAAGCACTGGAGCGACTGGAAGAGCGAGTGCCGGACCTGATGCTGCTGGACATCGAGATGCCGCGCATGGATGGCTACGAGCTGGCTACCGCGATGCGTGCCGACCCGCGCTACAGGGACGTGCCGATCGTGATGATCACTTCGCGCAGCGGTGACAAGCACCGCCAGCGCGCCTTCGAGATCGGTGTCCAGCGTTATCTGGGCAAGCCGTACCAGGAACTGGACCTGATGCGTAACGTGTACGACCTGTTGGGGATCGCCCGTGTCCGTGAGTGAAACCCAGGCGGCTCCGGCCGTTGCCCTGCTGGCCCGTCCCGGCGCGGCGCGCGAGCGCCTGCGCGAGGCACTGTCGCATGCGGATGTGCAGCTGGTGCTGGAAGACGACCCGAACAGCCTTGAGCCGCAGCTGCTGCACGACGCCCGACCTCAGGTCGTGGTGATTGCGCTGGAGACCGCCATTGAGGACGCATTGGAGCGCCTGGAAACGGTGTTGTCCGCACCGGGCCTGACCCTGGTCTTCGACGAGGCCGAACTGGCCGCACGTCGTGATGGCTGGGAGGCCCAGCGCTGGGGCCGTCATCTGGCCGCGAAGCTGCATGGCCATCAGCAGGTGTTGCCGCCGGGGGCCGAAGAAGAACCCAGCCTGCAACTGGCGCCGGGCCATCCGGCACCGCCACCGGCACCGCAGGAAGAAGCGCTGCAGGCGCACCTGGACCAGGCATCGAGCTGGGCCGACGAGGTCCCCGCTGACAGCCTGTACTCGCCGCCTGCGCAGCTGCACGAACCGATTGCGCTGGAACAGGCGCTGGCGGCGCTGCAGCCGGTCGTGCCTGAGCCGCTGGACGCCCCCGAACCGCCATCGCTGGCGGCGATCGCGCCCGCAGCACCGCCCATTCCGCCGATCTCCTTCGACCACACCGCATGGTCGCTGGTCGATGACGTGGCCGACGTTCCGGCAGCCGCTTCGCAACACGCCGCGCCGGAGGCACCGCTGCCTTCCTTCGATACCGGCCATCTGAGCCTGGTCGATCTGGATGCTGGTGCGCCCGTGGGCGCACGCGCCGGATCGTTGCTGGTGCTGGCCGGCATCGGCGGCCCGGATGCACTGCGTCGCCTGCTGGGCGCGCTGCCTGCATCGCTGAGCGTTCCGGTGCTGGTGCATATGCGCTTGGACGGTGGCCGCTACGGAAACCTGGTCAAGCAGATGGCGCGCGTGTCGCCGCTGCCGGTGCAGCTGGCCGAAGTCGGCCAGCGTGCAACACCCGGTGAAGTGCACGTGCTGGCCGATGACATCGGCGTGCAGGCAGCCAGCGACGGCCTGCATTTCGTCAGCGACGCGCAAGGGATCTCGATTGCCGCGCTGCCGGCTGAGCACACCGCGCTGGTCCTGCTCAGCGGCGCCGACCTTGCGCTTGTGGGGCCGGCACTGGATCTGGCCGCCGCCGGTGCGTGGGTGGCCGGGCAGGTCGGCGAGGGCTGCTATGACCCTGCCGCGGCCACGGCAGTGGTCGCCGCTGGCATGGTGGCCGGTGAACCACAGGAACTGGCGCAGGCCATCGCCTCGCGCTGGGGCGTGGAAGACGATAACGGAGACGCACCATGAGCTATGCCAGCAATGACGAAATCCGAGGCGTCCTGATCCAGGCCGGCAACGAACGCGTGCTGCTGCCCAATGCCACCGTGGCCGAAATGATGTCGCGCGTGCCGGTGCAGCCGGTCTCCAACGCCCCGCGCTGGCTGGTCGGCGAGATCGGGTGGCATGGCTGGCAGGTGCCACTGGTGTCGTTCGCGCGGCTTTCCGGGCTGGGCGAGGAAGCGGTGGGCGGCCATAACAAGGTGGTGGTGCTGAAGGCCCTCAGCGGCAACGCACAGCGCCCGTATTACGCGCTGCTGACGCAGAACTTCCCGCAGCTGATCTCGGTGCCGCGCGACGGCCTGCTGGCCGACGCGTCCGAGGAAACCCTGCCGCAGATCGTGCACATGCGCGTGCTGCTGGGTGAGCAGAGCGCGCTGTTGCCGAACCTGGACGCACTGGAAGCCGCCCTGGATTCGCTGGCGGCCTGATCGGCAATCCGCCGGTCGGGTTCCCGGTAGTGCCGGCCGCTGGCCGGCAACCTCATGATCCCTTGGATGCCGGCCAGCGGCCGGCACTACCACCAATCAGCCTTATCCCAGATCGCCCAGCCGCGCCTGCAATGCGGCAATCGCGGCCAGCCCGGCGGTCTCGGTACGCAGGATGCGTGGCCCCAGCTGCAGGCCCTGGAATCCTGCCGCTGCCAACTGATCCCGGTCGCGCGGCGACCAGCCACCTTCCGGACCGATCGCGATCACGATGCCGCCCGTCGGCGCCGCGTCGAGCGTCGACAGGCGATGGGCACCGTGCGGGTCCAGGGTCAGCCGCAGCGTATCGGCCGGCAGCGTCGCCGCCGCCTGCGCCAATGACACCGGCGAGCCAACCTGCGGAATGCGCGCGCGCCCGGACTGGCCGCAGGCCGAGGTCACCACGTTGTTCCAGTGCGCTACGCGCTTCTCCGCGCGCGCGGCATCCAGCTTCACTTCGGTGCGCTCGGCATTCACCGGAACGATGGCGCTCACGCCCAGCTCGGTGGCCTTCTGCAGGATCAGGTCCATCTTCTCGCCTCGGGCAATGCCCTGCAGCAGGGTGATCGCCAGCGGCGATTCGTTGTCCACCGCCTGCACCGCATCGATGCGCACCTGCACCTCGCGCTTGCCGGCGGCAGTCAGCGTGGCGCTGTAGTCGTGGCCATCGCCGTTGAACAGCACGCAGGTATCACCCTCGCGCAGGCGCATCACCCGCACCAGATGGTTGGCCGTCTCTTCCGGCAGGGTCACGGTCTGGCCGCTGTGCAGCGCCAGGTCGATGGGGCAGCGGGTCACGCGCATGCAATCGCCTCGTCAATCGCCGCCAGCGTGGTATGTGCCAGCAGCTCCAGTTGTTCGTCGTCCACGCAGTAGGGTGGCATCCAGTACAGCACGTCGCCCAGCGGACGCAGCACCACGCCACGTGTCAGCGCGGCCTTGTAGGCATGCAGGCCCAGCCGCATGGCCGGGTCGAAGGGCGTGCGCTTGTTGCCGTCGCGCGACAGTTCGAAGGCCACCACCATGCCGGCCTGGCGCACGTCGGCCACGTGCGGATGGTCGCTGAACGGTGCGGCCAGCGTGCCCATCACCGAGGCGATGCCACGGTTGCGGGCGATCACATCGTCGTCGCGGAAGATGTCCAGCGTGGCCAATGCCGCCGCGCAGGCCAGCGGGTTGCCGGTATAGCTGTGCGAATGCAGGAAGGCGCGCTCGCGTGAGTCGTCGAGGAAGGCGTCGTACAGCGCCTGCGTGGCCAGCACGGTGGCCAGCGGCAGGAAGCCGCCGGTCAGGCCCTTGGACAGGCACATCAGGTCCGGCATCACCCCGGCCTGCTCGCAGGCGAACAGGGTGCCGGTGCGGCCGAAGCCGGTGGCGATCTCGTCGGCGATCATGAATGCGCCGTGCGCATCACACAGTTCGCGCACCCGCTGCAGGTACACCGGGTCATGCATGCGCATGCCGCCGGCGCACTGCAGGCGCGGTTCCAGGATCACCGCACAGATCTCGCCCGGGTGCTGGTCGAACAGCGTGGCAAGGCCATCGGCGGCCTGCCGTGCACGCTCAGCCGGGCTCTGGCCGGGCTCAGCCAGGAAAGCATCGGGCGAGGGCGCGAACAGCGCTTCGGCCAGCAGCGGCGCATAGACGCGGCGATACAGCGGGATGTCTCCCAGCGCCAGCGCGCCGAGGGTCTCGCCGTGGTAGCCGTTCTCCAATGCGATGAAACGCGTGCGCTGCGGTTCCCCTCGGTTCTGGAAATACTGGAAGGCCATCTTCAGCGCCACTTCCACGCCGGCGGACCCGTTGTCGGCGTAGAACACCTTGGCCAGTGGTTCGCGGCCAGGCTGGCGTGGGGCCAGTGCGAGCAGGCGTTCGGCCAGGCTGATGGCTGGCTCATGGCCGAAGCCGGCAAGCATCACCTGTTCCAGTTGCCTGGCCTGGGCGGCAATGGCACCACCGATGCGCGGTTCGGCATGGCCGAACAGGTTGGTCCACCAACTGCTGACGGCGTCCAGGTAGCGATTGCCGTCGTGGTCGATCAACCATGCGCCTTCACCACGGGCGATCGGCACCAGCGGCAGGGTATGCGGGTGCTCGCGCATCTGCGTGCACGGGTGCCAGAGCACCTGCAGATCGCGTTGCCGCCAGTGCTGGGCCAGCGGGGAGGGGGTTGGGTCTGCTAGCATTTCGGGCTCATGAACATGTTGCTGCCTGCACATTCTATCGGCACCGGCGCAGGCGCCGGCCGCCGCGGAGATTCCGCATGAACGATGACCGTGCCGGGCGTCGCTTGCCGATCATCCATCGGATCACCGATGAGGAGAACGGCCCCTTCCAGCGGCAGCATCTGGACCTGGAGTTCTCCAACGGCGAACGCCGCCGGTTCGAACGTCTGGTCAGCCGAGGTCATGGCGCAGTGGTGGTGGTGCCGATGCTCGACGACGAGACCGTACTGCTGGTACGTGAATACGCTGCCGGCATGCACCGCTATGAACTGGGGTTGGTCAAGGGGCGGATCGATGCCGGCGAGACCCCCGAGCAGGCCGCCGACCGCGAGCTGAAGGAAGAGGCCGGTTTCGGCGCGCGCCGGGTCGATGTGCTGCGCGCGATGACCCTGGCCCCGACCTACATGAGCCACCAGTCGTGGCTGGTGGTGGCACGCGACCTGTACCCGGAAAAGCTGGCCGGCGACGAGCCGGAAGAACTGGAAGTCATCCCGTGGAAGCTGGCCGAGCTGGACCAGCTGATGCTGCGCGAGGACTTTTCCGAGGGGCGCTCGCTGGCGGCACTGTTCATCGCCCGCCAGTGGCTGCAGGGACTGCGATGATCAAGCTGACCACGGACCTGCGCGAGACTGCCATCGCCATCGCCCAGGACGCCGGACGGGCCATCATGCAGGTCTATGCCGATGGCTTCGATGTGCGGATCAAGGACGACAGCAGCCCTGTCACCAGTGCCGACCTGGCGGCCAACCAGGTCATTGAACAGGGCCTGCAGCAGCTGACCCCGGACCTGCCGATCCTGTCCGAAGAATCGGCACAGGTGCCCTGGGAGCAGCGCCGCCACTGGGGCGCTTACTGGCTGGTCGATCCGCTCGACGGCACCCGTGAATTCGTCAAGCGCAACGGCGAGTTCAGTGTCAACATCGCGCTGATCTACCAGGGCGCACCGGCCTTCGGCGTGGTGCTGGCCCCGGTGACCGGCATCGTCTGGCATGCCATGCGCGGTGAGTTGGCCTATCGCCGGCAGGGCCTGCACGACACCGTGCTGCGCATCCGCACGCCGGCCACCCCACCGCTGCGGGTTGCTGCCAGCCGCTCGCACCGCTCACCGGAAACCGAGGCCCTGCTTGCAAGGATGGGCCGCATCGAGACCATCGCGCAGGGCTCGTCGCTGAAGTTCTGCCGGATCGCCGAAGGTGGCCTGGATGTCTATCCGCGGCTGGGCCCGACCTCCGAATGGGATACCGCTGCCGGCCAGTGCGTGCTGCACGCCGCCGGCGGCGCGGTGCTGTCGGCCGCGACCGGCAAGCCGTTCCGTTACAACCGCCGCGAAACCCTGTTGAACGGCGATTTCATTGCCCTTGGTGACACCAGCCTGCCATGGCGCGACTGGTTGTCCGACTGACCCTGGAGGCCGCATGAGCGCGCACGACACTCCCACCACCGGCAGCGCCGCCACCCATGAGCTGGAGCGCCTGCTGGCGATCATGGCGCGCCTGCGCGACCCGCAGGGCGGCTGCCCTTGGGACCTGGAGCAGAACTTCGCAACCATCGCGCCATACACCATCGAGGAAGCCTACGAGGTGGCCGATGCGATCGATCGCGGCGATCTCGATGATCTTTGCGATGAACTGGGCGATCTGCTGCTGCAGGTGGTGTTCCATGCGCGCATGGCCGAAGAGCAGGGCAGCTTCGCCTTCGCAGACGTGGCCCGCGCGATCAGCGACAAGATGCAGCGCCGCCACCCGCACGTGTTCGCCGAGGTGAGCGTCGACGATGCCCACGGCGTGACGCGCAACTGGGAGGCGATCAAGCGTGCCGAGCGTGCGGCCAAGGGCGAGCAGGACACCTCCGCACTGGCCGGCATCTCGCGCGGCTTGCCGGAGTGGCAACGTGCGGTGAAGCTGCAGTCGCGCGCGGCCAAGGTCGGTTTCGACTGGCCAGGTCCGCTGCCGGTGCTGGACAAGGCGGCCGAGGAACTGCAGGAGCTGCGCGAGGAGTTCGAGCGCGGCGATATCGCCGGCAACAAGGCGCGCCTGCAGGAAGAGCTGGGTGACCTGCTGTTCGTCTGCGCCAACCTGGCCCGCCATGCCGACATCGACCTGGGCGCGGCGCTGCGCGGGGCCAACCACAAGTTCGAACGTCGCTTCCGTGCGATGGAAGCGCAGGCCGACGCGCAGGGGGAAGCGCTGGCCGCGATGGACCTGGATGCGCAGGAAGCGCTGTGGCAGCAAGCCAAGGCAGCGGAGAAAGCGTGAAGACACTCGGCCTGTTCCTGCTGACCGCGCTGGCCGAGATCGTCGGCTGCTATCTGCCGTGGCTGTGGCTGCGCAAGGGCGGCAGCATCTGGCTGCTGCTGCCGGCGGCCGCCAGCCTGGCGCTGTTCGCCTGGCTGCTGACCCTGCATCCAACCGCCAGTGGGCGGGTCTATGCGGCCTACGGTGGGGTCTACATCGGCACTGCGCTGTTCTGGCTGTGGCTGGTCGATGGCATCCGCCCCAGCCGCTGGGACCTGTTCGGCGCCGCCCTGTGCCTGGCAGGCATGGCGGTGATCATGTTCGGTCCGCGCACCTCATCGGTGTAGGGCCGAGCCATGCTCGGCCGCTCTTCCTTCCCACTGCGCCGGCGCGCGCAAGCCGAGCATGGCTCGATGCTGCAAGGGCAGCGATGGTGCATGATGGTGGCGGCCCTGGTTCCCGGAGCACGCGCATGTCCCGCTTCGCCAGCTTCCGCGAGTTCTATCCGTTCTATCTCGGCGAGCACCGCCACCCGGTTTCGCGGCGGCTGCACTTCATCGGCAGCTGCGGCGTGCTGGTGCTGGTCATGGCAGCGGGCCTGCGCGGGCAGCCGATGCTGTTGCTCGCTGCGCTGGCCTGCGGCTATGGATTCGCCTGGGTCGGCCATTTCTTCTTCGAGAAGAACCGTCCGGCCACCTTCCAGCATCCGCTGTACTCGTTCATGGGCGACTGGGTGATGTTCGCCGACATCCTGCGCGGGCGCGTGCCCTGGTAGTTCCGCTGTGAATGTGGCCTTCACGCGCTATGCTGGGGCCTGGACGTCACAGATAAGGAAAGCGAGATGTTCCCGACCATGTTCTTTACCGTGGTACTGGCCTTCGTGGCCGTGGTCATCCTGTTCAAAGCGGTACGGATGGTGCCCCAGGGCTTCGAATGGACCGTCGAGCGCTTCGGGCGCTACACGCACACCATGACGCCGGGCCTGCATTTCCTGATCCCGATCGTGTACGGGGTGGGGCGCAAGGTGAACATGATGGAGCAGGTGCTGGATGTGCCCAGCCAGGAAGTGATCACCAAGGACAACGCCGCCGTGCGCGTGGACGGCGTGGTGTTCTTCCAGGTCCTGGACGCTGCCAAGGCCGCCTACGAGGTCGCGAATCTGGAAGTGGCAATGATCGCCCTGGTGCAGACCAACATCCGTACCGTGATCGGCTCTATGGACCTGGATGAATCGCTCAGCCAGCGCGAGGTGATCAATGCCCAGCTGCTGAGCGTGGTCGACCATGCCACCAATCCCTGGGGCGTGAAGGTCAACCGCATCGAGATCCGCGACATCCAGCCGCCGCGCGACCTGCTGGATGCGATGGCGCGGCAGATGAAGGCCGAGCGCGAGAAGCGCGCGCAGATCCTCGAGGCAGAGGGTTCGCGCCAGTCGGAGATCCTGCGCGCCGATGGCGAAAAGCAGGCTACCGTGCTGGAGGCTGAGGGCCGTCGCGAAGCCGCGTTCCGCGATGCGGAGGCCCGCGAGCGCCTGGCCGAGGCCGAAGCCAAGGCGACCCAGATGGTGTCGGCGGCGATTGCCGAAGGTGACGTGCAGGCGATCAACTACTTTGTCGCCCAGAAGTACGTCGAGGCGTTCAAGGAACTGGCCAGCTCGCCGAACCAGAAGCTGGTGCTGATGCCGATGGAGGCCAGCGGCGTGATCGGTTCGATCGCTGGCGTGGCCGAACTGGCCAAGCAGGCACTGGGCGACCAGACCACCAAGGCCGCAGGCAAGCGGCCACCGCCGATCGGAGGCTGACATGCGCTGGGAAGTCGTCGGTTGGGGCGCGTTGGCGCTGCTGCTGTTCGCGGCAGAGGCGTTGGCACCCGGGGCGTTCATGCTGTGGATCGGCATTGGCGCAGCGGCCGTGTTCGTCCTGGTTGCGGTGTTCAGCGGCATTCCGTTGCTGTGGCAGGTCGTTGCCTTCGTCGTGCTCAGCGTGGTCTCGATCCAGTGCTACCGGCGCTGGGGCAGGAAAAGGGCGCGGCCCAGCGATGCGCCGTTGCTCAACCGCCGTGCCGAGCAGCTGGTCGGTCGGGTGGTGCCCTTGCAGCAGGGCATCGTCAGCGGGCAGGGCCGGGTCAGCATCGATGACACGTCCTGGCCGGTGAGCGGCCCGGAGCTGCCGGCGGGTACGTGGGTACGGGTGCTGGCGGTACAGGGCAGCACGCTGCAGGTTGAGGCTGCGGGCCGCTCCTTGTAGAGCCGGGCCTCTTCGTGCGGGCGTCGCGTGGGCTCGGCTCCGGCGCTGCGCTGCGGCGCGACCTGTGGGTGACCGATCTGGGATAATGGGGGTTCTTGTTTCCTCTGCTGCCGGACCCGGTCATGACCCAGAAGACGCTGCTCAACGATACCCACCGCGCCCTTGGCGCCAAGATGGTCGATTTCGGGGGTTGGGACATGCCCATCCACTACGGCTCGCAGCTGGACGAGCACCACCTGGTGCGCCGTGAGTCCGGTGTGTTCGACGTCAGCCACATGACCGTGGTCGATCTGCGTGGTGAGCAGGTCAAGCCGTTCCTGCGCCGCCTGCTGGCCAACTCGATCGACAAGCTGAAGGTCACCGGCAAGGCACTGTACTCGTGCATGCTGAATCCCCGTGGCGGCGTCATCGACGACCTGATCGTCTACTACCTGGGCGACGACTTCTTCCGCATGGTGGTCAATGCCTCGACCCGCGAAAAGGATCTGGCCTGGCTGCGTGAGCAGGCCGCACCGTTCGGCGTGTCCGTCGAGCAGCGTCCGGACCTGGCCATCCTGGCCGTGCAGGGGCCGCAGGCGCGCGACATCGTCATCAGCCTGGCCCGCGAAGCCGACCGCGCCGCGCTGACCAAGCTGGGCCGCTTCGCCGCCCTGCAGGTGCAGTCCGACGATGGCGTCGAGCTGTTTGTCGCCCGCACCGGCTACACCGGCGAAGACGGCTTCGAAATCCTGCTGCCGCAGGATGCCGTGGTCGCGTTCTGGAACCGCCTGCTGGCGGCAGGCGTGAAGCCGGCAGGCCTCGGCGCGCGCGACACGCTGCGCCTGGAAGCCGGCATGAACCTGTACGGCCAGGACATGGACGAAGAGATCAGCCCATATGAGGCAGCATTGGCCTGGACCGTGTCGCTGGACGAAGGCCGCGACTTCATCGGCCGCGGCGCGCTGGAAGCGCAGAAGGCTGCCGGCACCGCGCGCCAGATGATCGGCCTGGTGATGGACGAAAAGGGCGTGCTGCGCCACGGCCAGGCAGTGACGACGGCCAGCGGCGAGGGCGAGATCCTGTCCGGCACCTTCTCGCCGACGCTGGCCAAGGGCATCGCCTTCGCCCGCGTGCCGGCCGGTGAACTCGGCCAGGTCACCGTCGACATCCGCGGCCGGCAGGTGCCGGTACGCGTGGTCAAGTTCCCGTTCGTGCGCGAAGGCCAGGCCCAGCCCGGCGTGCTCGCCGACGCCTGATCCGAACGTGCCGGTCGTCACTGACAGCAGTGGCGGCCGGTTGGTTACACTAGCCCCGTTTTTTCCACCCCCTGCATATCTCTGGAGCAGTCCCATGAGCGAGATCCCCGGCGACCTCAAGTTCCTCAAGTCCCATGAGTGGGCCCGTGTCGAAGGCAATGGCCGCGTCACCGTCGGTATTTCCGACCACGCCCAGGGCCTGCTGGGTGACCTGGTCTACGTCGAACTGCCCGAAGTCGGCGCCGAGGCCAAGGCCGGCGAACAGATCGCCGTTGTCGAGTCGGTGAAGGCCGCCTCGGACGTCTACAGCCCGATCAGCGGCAAGGTCGTCGAGGTCAACTCGGCCCTGTCCGACAAGCCGGAAACCATCAACGAAGATGCCTACGGCGAAGGCTGGATGTTCGTGGTCGAACTGGCCAACGCCGAAGAGGTCAACGATCTGCTGGATCCGGACGCGTACGCCGAAGTCCTGGAGAGCGACGACCACTGAGTCGCGCTTGCGGATTCTGAAACGGCCACCTTCGGGTGGCCGTTTTCGTTTTGGCGAGTGCGTCGGACTCATGACGGCCGGTTCGCTTGGCACCCTCGGCGTGGCATCAGCGGACTGACAATCAGTGCCGATCGGCGTGCGCAGTTTTGCGCAAATCCGCGTTTCCGCCCCGCGCCGACGTACTCGGATGTGAAAACTTTTTGCCCCCCGTTGCGGCGCCGTTGTGCTGGCGTTGGTGCCAGCGGCAGCCGGTGCTGGCGATGTGTGCACGCAGTGGCCACCGACGTGCATGCATCTGCGCAGAGTGCTTATTTCAAGTACTTTTTGTTCAACGCTTGCATGGTTGTTGCTGCAGGCAGCATGCGTGCGTGGCGCTTCGGCGGTCGTCGAGCGCGGAGCGTGGCGACCGTGCAGGCACCACCATGGATGGCGCGGATGTGAAAATTTTTCGCGGGGGTTGTTGACAGTAAAAAAAACCGTGATTAGGTTTCGCCTCAGCAGACCTTGCCTGCCCAACCGAGTGCGCAGAATCAATCGTCCGATGCGAAGCAGCCCCTTCAAGACCACCGCGACCCTGATGACGGTGGACATGGCACCGCTTCCCCCGGAGAAATGCAAGGCAACTCCCGTTCCGATGCCCGCTCCGCCGATCGAGGCTGGCATTGCCGCATCCGTAACGGCGCGCCTGACGCGCCGGCGGTCCCCGCACGCAGCATCCGCGGGTTTGATCCACCTGGGCGTTTCAACTCCCTATCACTGACGAGGAGCCATCCCATGGCAACCAAGAAAGCTGCGAAGAAAAAGCCCGCCGCCAAGAAAGCGGTGAAGAAGGTCGCGAAGAAGGCCGCTGCCAAGAAGGCAGTGAAGAAGGTCGCGAAGAAGGCGACTGCCAAGAAGGCGGTGAAGAAGGCTGCGAAGAAGGTCGCCAAGAAGGCCACTGCGAAGAAGGCAGTGAAGAAGGCGGCGAAGAAGGTCGCCAAGAAGTCCACTGCCAAGAAGGCCGCCAAGAAGGTAGCCAAGAAGGCCACCAAGAAGACTGCCAAGAAGGCAACGGCCCGCAAGCCGGCCAAGAAGGTCGCGAAGAAGGCAACTGCCAAGAAGGCCGTCAAGAAGACCGCCAAGAAGGCAGTGAAGAAGACCGCGAAGAAGGCCACCAAGAAGGCTGCCCCGAAGAAGGCAGCGAAGAAGGTTGCCAAGCGCAAGCCGGCCGCCCGCAAGAAGAAGGCCGCTCCGGTCGCTCTGCCGGCAACCCCGGCACCGCTGATCTAAGTACTTCCCGATAGCCGCATCCTGAAACCCCTTCCCTGGCTGCCCAGCGGGGAGGGGGTTTTTTTATGGGGCCATTGCCAGCACCGAGCCATGGCCGACTGCCTTTCTGACGTTTGACGCGCTGCATCTGTGGAGCAGGGGCCTGTCTTCCGAGCTGGCCGGGCATGGCCAGGTCCTACAAAACAACAAAAAGGGCGGCCCCCAGGCCCCCCTTGATGCTCACGGTCGAGCCCGCCGGATCAGCGCGGGGAAGCCACCGCGCGGTTGCTCGAGGCGCCCTTGCCCTTGCGCTTGTCCTGCTGCTGCGCAGGGCTGCTGCCCTCGGCCATCAGGTTGTCGCTGCCGAAGTCGGTGTCCACGTCCAGCCAGCGCTGCGCCGGCAGGCCGAGCGCGGAGTCGAGCACGGTCGGCAGCAGGCCGCTGGGCAGGCTGCTTTCGCCGTTCCACATGATGGCGATGCCCAGATCGCGTTCCGGCACCAGCGCGACCAGGCCGCGGTAACCCTGTACGGCACCGGCATGGAACACCACGTCGTGGCCGGCGTAGTCGAAGGTGCGCCAGCCCAGGGCATAGCCCGCCGAATGCAGGCGCTCACGGCGCCAGCCTGAACGCATCTCGCCGGGGGTGCTGATCAGGCTCGAATGCAGCGTGGCCAGCAGCGGTGCCGGCAGCACGTCGGGGCGGTGGCCAGTGTGGGCGAGCAGCCACTGCGCCATGTCGCTGGCACTGGCATTGACGCCGGCCGCCGGGGCGACCCGGTAGTAGGTCGGCTTCGGCGTCAGCGAGACCCAGCCGTTGCGGCTGCGCACGTGCGGACGCGCCCAGCGCGAGCTGGCCTGGATGCCGGCCAGGCCGAGGCTGGCATCGTTCATGCCCAGCGGCTTGAAGATACGGCGCTCGACCGACTGCTCGTAGAAGCTGCCGGAGGCCGCGTAGACGACATCGCCGATCAGGCTGAAGGCCACGTTCTGGTAGGCATAGCACTCGCCCGGCAGGCACTTCAGGCTGGTGTTGGCCAGTTTCTGGGTCAACGCGTAGTACTCGGCGTTGCCTTCGATGTCGCGGTCGTAGGCGTTGTACGGCAGGCCGACGCGATGGCTGAGCACGTCGGCCACGGTCAGGCGATCAGTGGCTTCCGGCGAGTTCAGGCGGAAACCCGGCACGTAGTCGGTGACCTTGCTGTCCCAGCGCAGCGTGCCGTCGTTGACCAGCAGGCCGGCCATGGTGCCGGCGAAGGCCTTGGACAGCGAGGCCAGGCGGAACACGGTGTGCGCATCAACTGGCAGCGGATTGTTGACGTCGGTGACGCCATAGCCGCGCGCGCTGAGGATACGGCCGCCCTGCACGATCGCCACCGCCATGCCCGGCACGCGTTCGCCATAGGTGAGCTGCTGCGCCATCGATTCGATGTTGGCGACGTTGAAGCCGGGCGCCGGGGCCTGCACGCGGGGCACCAGGCCGGTGCGGTAGGCCGCCGGCTGGGTGTGGGCGACGGTAGGACCCGCAGCAGTTTCGATGTTGGTCGGCATCGGCGGCAACGCCGGCGGGGTCTGCGCGGTGGTGGACAAGGCAACGGGCATCAACATGCCCAGCAAACCGGTGGCCGCCGATCGGATCGGACGACGCAGGCTGTTCTTTTTCATCGGTTGGACCCGTGCGCGACTGCTGATGGCGATTCTAGCGCCGCTTTTCCCCTGTGCACAAACAAAGCGAAGATGAATGCGCATCTCGTTGAAAAAGTTGGCATTTTGACGCTCTGGAAGTGTGTCCGAACGTGTCGTTCCTGCCTCTCATGCCACTACGTTGCGGCCATCGGTGCGCGCGTCACGCTGGCGATGTTGCAGTGCATTGGCTAACGTACGCGCTTCACCGCCCCGGAGCCTGCCATGCCGCTGTCCAACCGCCGTCTTCTGGCGAGGGACGCCGCGTGAGCGCGGTGAAGGGCAAGGGGCCGCTGCGTGGGCTGACGGCGGCACTACGTGAGTCGCCGGCGCTGTGGTGGTCGTTCCTGTACTTCTTCTGCCTGCTCAGCGGCTACTACGTGCTGCGCCCGGTGCGTGAGGCGATGGCTGCCTCGGCGGACCTGGAAACGGTGTTCCCGCCCGTGCTGATCACCTGGTTCGCCAGCCATGGCATCGCGTTGAAGGACTTCGTCCTGCAGTTCCTGTTCTCCTGCGTGTTCGTGATCATGCTGGTGCTGCAGCCGGTGTACGGCTGGCTGGTCAGCCGGTTCCCGCGGCGGGTGTTCCTGCCGGCGGTGTATGGGTTCTTCATCGTCACCCTGCTGGGGTTCTACGTACTGTTCGATAGCGGTGTGCCGGGCCGCGGCATGGCGTTCTTTTTCTGGATCACTGTCTTCAACCTGTTCGCGGTGGCGGTGTTCTGGAGCTTCATGGCCGATGTGTTTTCCAACGCGCAGGCACGTGCTTTCTACGGTTACATCGGCGCGGCTGGCACCGTCGGTGCCTTCCTCGGTCCGATCATCACCAGTGCGCTGGTGCAGCGCGTGGGTATCGCCAACCTGATGCTGGTCTCTGCGGGATTCCTGGCCGTCTGCCTGTTGTGCATCTGGCGGCTGCGGCACTGGGCGGTGCTGCGCGAACGCGAGCAGCAACTGGTGTCCGGCGAGAAGCCAATGGGCGGCAGCGTGCTGGATGGCTTGAAACTGATCGTGCGTGAACCTCTGCTGCGCTGGCTGGCGATCATGGTGGTGTTCGGTGTGGGCGTGGGCACCCTGCTGTACAACCAGCAGGCCAGCATCGTGCGTGAGGCATTCAACGATGCAGGCGCTGCTACGGCCTTCTTCTCGCGTATCGACCTGGCGGTGAACGCACTGGCGCTGCTGATGCAGCTCGCCCTGACCCGCTGGCTGCTGTCCCGGCATGGCATTGCGCCGGCGCTGCTGATTCCTGGTTTCGCGATCCTGATCGGCTTCTCGGTGCTGGCGGCCTCGCCGATGCCGCTGATGGTCGCGGTGGTGCAGGTGATGACCCGCGCCAGTGAATTCGCGCTGGCCAAGCCGGCGCGCGAAACCATCTACACCCGCGTGGACCGCCAGTGGCGCTATAAGGCCGGCGCAGCGATCGACACGGTGGTCTACCGGGGCGCGGACCTGAGCTTTGCGTGGCTGCACAAGGGGCTGTCCCTGTTCGGCTCGCACGTGGTGTTCATGGGTGGCGTGGTGGTGGCCGGCTTCATGACCCTGGCCGCGTTCGGCGTGCTGCGCGAAGAAAAGAAACTGCCGCGCGACCGCTGACGCGGCCCAATCTTCCCGAGGAGAGAAACGATGTCGCTGATCGCGCTGCTGCTGACCGTGCTGGTCGCGGTGCTGCACCTGTACTTCCTGGTGCTGGAGATGTTCCTGTGGACCCGCCCGCTGGGCCTGAAGACCTTCCGCAACACGCCGGAGAAGGCAGAGATCACGCGCGTGCTGGCGGCCAACCAGGGCCTGTACAACGGCTTCCTGGCGGCGGGCATCGTAGTGGGGCTGGTGATCGATCAGCCAGTGCTGGTGACGTTCTCGCTGGCCTGCGTGGTGGTGGCCGGGTGCTATGGCGCCTACAGCGTGAGCCGCCGCATTTTCATGATCCAGGCGGTGCCGGCGATTCTGGCGTTGGTGTTTCGCGCGCTGGTGTAGTTTCCAGCCAACGGCGCAGCCCCTCGTGGGTTGGCCGCGTAAAGCTCGTCATGGGGTTGGCCGGGCGGGTTGGGTTCGCGGGGGACGCCGCAAGTACGTCCCTGTAGGCTTGGCCGCGGCATCCATGCCGCGGACACCCCCGCGAACCCAACCCGCCCGGCCCCTGACAGTTTCAGGGCCCGGCCAGCCCACGGAGAAGAAAAAGAAGATCAAGAGCAACAGCGGGTCGCTGTGCTCGTGGGTTCTGTGCGCATGAAAAAAGCGGCCGGTGGCCGCTTTTGCTTTTGCTCTTCTTTTTTTCCTGCGTGGGTGGATGCCGCAGAGATCCGTCCGAGGCCGGAGGGGTGGGGCCGGGCGGGGTATCCGCGCCATGGATGGCGCGGCTAAGCCTACAGGGACGTACTTGCGGCGTCCCCGCCTGGCCCCGCCCCTCCGGCCCAACCGATAAACCGCATCCCGCGTCCACCCACGAGGGGCTGCGCCGTTCGCGGGAACCTACTTCGCCGGCGACATCCACATGTCGATGACCGCGCTGAACACTTCCGTCCCCGCCCGGTCGCGCACGCTGACCGTCACCGGCAGCGCATAGCCTTCGGCCGCGACGACAATCGGCTGTGCCGGCAGCGCCACCGCCTGCAGCGTGCCTCGTGCCTTGGCCAGGTACTGCACCTGCATCCCCTTCGGGATCCAGCGCATGCCCTTCGGCAGCGATGCATCGACCATCAACCCGGCGGTCAGTTCGGCCAGGTTGCACATCGCGATCGCATGCACCGTGCCGATGTGGTTGCGTACCCTGCGGCGGTCGGCCAGCGTCCCTTCGCAGCGGCCGTGTTCCAGGCGGGTGATGCACGGCGCGATGCTGGCGAAGTAGGGCGCCTTGAAACACACCGCGCGCGAGAAAAGCCAGTTGCCAGCAGGCCAGCGCTGCAGGCGTTGGTAAAGCGAGAGCAGGGGCGTGGACATGAGGGGTATTCCGGTCGGCGGATAACGCGACGGCGGGCCGAGGCCCGCCGTCGAAGGCAACACGTGTCGCGGGCGATCAGGCCGCCTGCGAATGCGGGTCCTTGTGCTGGCGGTCGTAGTAGCTGGCCGCGCGCAGTTCGTGGGTGTCGAAGTCGTCCACGGTGATGGTGTCCAGGGTGAGCGTGCGCAGCTCTTCCAGCAGGCTGCGCTCGTCCTGGGTGATCACGCCCTCGGCCACGGCTTCGTCCAGCTGCGCCTTGAAGTCCAGCGCCTCGATACCCTTGCTCTTCAGCGCCTTGAGGAACTTGCGCTCCACCGGCTCGGCCATGATCGCCTTGCTCAGGTAACTGTTGATGCGGCCACCCGGGTTGTTCTCGCACGGGGTCAGGAACACGCCATTGGCGAGACGGTCGCGGGCTTCGTTCGGCGCCATCAGCAGGGCGGCGACACGGCGGCTCAGGCGATCGCCCGGCGCCTCGGCACGACGGCCCAGCGGGAAGATCAGTGCCCACATCAGCCAGCCGATCGGACGGATCGGGAAGTTGCGCAGTGCGGCCGACAGCGATTCTTCGATCTTGTGCACGCTGTCATGGAAGGCCCAGGCCAGCAGCGGCTGGTCGGCCTGCGGTGCGCCTTCGTCGTGGTAGCGCTTGAGCATGGCGCTGGTCATGTAGACGTGGCTCAGCACGTCGCCCAGGCGGCCGGACAGCGATTCCTTGAACTTCAGCTTGCCGCCGAGGGTCATCATCGAGATGTCGGCCATCAGGGCCAGGTTGGCCGAGTAACGGTCCAGCTTGCGGAAGTAGCGGCGGGTGTAGGCGTCACCCGGAGCGGCGCCGAAGCGCGCGCCGGTCAGGCCGAACCAGAACGAACGCACGGCGTTGGAGATGCCGTAGCGGATGTGGCCAAACAGGCTGCGGTCGAACTCCTGCAGGCCGGCACGGGTGTCCGGATCCTGCGCCGCCTTCATCTCCTTCAGCACCCATGGGTGGCAGAGGATCGCACCCTGGCCGAAGATCAGCAGGCTGCGGGTCATGATGTTGGCGCCTTCCACGGTGATCGCGATCGGCGCGGCCTGCCAGCTGCGGCCGGCGAAGTTGCGCGGCCCCAGGATGATGCCCTTGCCGCCGATCACGTCCATCATGTCCGAGATCACTTCGCGGCTCATGGTGGTGCAGTGATACTTGGCGATGGCCGACGGCACCGACGGCACGTCACCGCGGTCGACCGCCGCGGCGGTGGCCTGCGACAGTGCGCTGATCTTGTAGGCCTTGCCACCGATGCGGGCCAGCGCCTCCTCGACGCCTTCGAAGCGGCCGACCGACAGGCCGAACT
The DNA here is from genome assembly GCF_029839005.1 of Stenotrophomonas sp. GD03958. Classification (NCBI taxonomy): domain Bacteria; kingdom Pseudomonadati; phylum Pseudomonadota; class Gammaproteobacteria; order Lysobacterales; family Lysobacteraceae; genus Stenotrophomonas; species Stenotrophomonas sp. GD03958. The sequence continues at coordinate 33,115 of NZ_JAOBZT010000026.1, forward strand.
GCTTGCGGATGCGTGCATAGGCGCCGGTGACGGCCGCACCGGCCTTGGCACCACCGCTGGCGGTGGACGGCAGGGTGATCGAGCGGCCTACGGCCAGGCACTCGTTGAGCATGTTCCAGCCCTTGCCGGCCATGGCCGCGCCACCGATCAGCTGGGTCAGCGGGATGAACACATCCTTGCCCCGGATCGGACCGTTCTGGAAGGTCGAGTTCAGCGGGAAGTGGCGACGACCGATCTCCACGCCGGCTGTGTCGCGCGGCAGCAGGCCCAGGGTGATGCCGATATCGCGGGTATCGCCGATCAGGCCATCGGGATCGTACATGCGGAAGGCCAGGCCGATCAGCGAGGCGACCGGTGCCAGGGTGATGTAGCGCTTGTCGAAGGTCAGCTTGACGCCGAGCACCTGCTCGCCGTTCCACTCGCCCTTGCAGACGATGCCGTAATCGGGAATCGACGTGGCGTCGGAACCGGCGAACGGACCGGTCAGGCCGAAGCAGGGCACTTCACGGCCATCGGCCAAGCGCGGCAGGTACTGGTCCTTCTGTTCCTGGGTGCCGTAATGCACCAGCAGTTCACCCGGGCCCAGCGAGTTGGGTACGCCGACGGTGGAGCTGACCACCGAGGACACCGAGGCCAGCTTCTGGATCACCTTGTGGTGGGCCAGCGCGGAGAAGCCCAGGCCGCCATATTCCTTCGGGATGATCATGCCGAAGAACTTGTTCTTCTTGATGAAGGCCCACAGCTCCGGCGGCAGGTCGGCATGGACGTGGGTGATTTCCCAGTCGTTGACCATCGCGCACAACTCTTCGACGGGGCCATCAAGGAAGGCCTGTTCTTCGGCAGTCAGCTGCGGCTTGGGGTAGTTGAGCAGGATGTTCCAGTCCGGATCACCGGTGAACAGTTCGCCCTCGAATCCGACCGAACCGGTTTCCAGCGCGATGCGCTCGGTCTGCGACAGCGGCGGCAGCACCTTGCGGAACACCTTCATCATCGGGCCGGTCAGCAGCGGCTTGCGGATGAACGGCAGCAGCAGCGGCACGGCGATGACGGCCAACACGGCGGCCGCCACGATCGTAGCGGTCTGGTTGACGTAGGGGATGAACCAGCAGGCGACCAGCAGGGCCACGCTGATCAGCGTCCAGGTAACCAGCCGCATGCGGTGGTAGGCGACGAACGCGCCTGCCAGCAGCAGGGCGAGGAAGGGAAGAACGATGCTCATGAGCGTGCTCCGGTGACGTGCTCGTTTGTGGCGGACGAAGCCGCAGCATCCGCTGCGGGCAACACGTCCAGATAGTCCAACACAGTAGCGGTAAAGGCGTCGTTGTCATCGCCTGCGACCATATGCGTGGCCTGCGGCAGCTGTACATGGCGCGCGTGCGGCGCCAACGCCAGGAATTCGGCCACGGTCTGCGGCGTGACCAGATCGCTGCGGCCGCCGCTGACCAGCAGCAGCGGGCACTTCACCTGGCGCGCGGCCTCGGCCAGTGCGTCCTGGTGCTGCTCGCTGTCGCGGGCCAGTTCGGCCACCAGGCGCGGGTCCCAATGCCAGCGCCAGCGGCCGTGTCCGTCTTCGCGTAGCAAGGCACGCAGCGACTGCTCGGATTTGCGCGGGCGGTGAGGCATGTAGGCCGAGATCACATCGGCGGCCTGGGCCAGCGAGGCAAAGCCGTCGGGATGGGCGGTCATGAAGGCGAGGATGCGTTCGACGCCGGCGATATCCCAGCGCGGCGTGATGTCGACCAGTACCATCGCCGAGAACAGGCCGGGCCAGCGCGACTCAGCCAGCAGGCCGAACAGCCCGCCCATCGACGCTGCAACGAGCACCGGCGCACGCGGCTGTTCACCGGCCAGCACGATCAGGTCATCAGCGAACTGTTCGCCGTGATAGGGCAGGTCGGTGGCATTCCAGTCCGAATCGCCATGGCCGCGCGCGTCGTAAGCGAGCGTCTGCAGGCCGGCCGCAGACAGGGCGCGTGCGGTGGCGTTCCAGGCGTGGCGGGTCTGGCCGAAGCCGTGCGCGAACAGCACGCGACCACGACGACCGTGCTCGCTGGCCGTGGCCGCGAGGCGGGCGCCATGGGCGGCCTCCAGGCGCAGGTCATGGAACGCAGCGGGAGTAGGGGACATAACCATACTTGCTAGTATGGATCGCTTGCGGGGGAAGTCAATACTGCATCGTATGGTGCGTTGCGGTAGGGTCCAGGGGGGGGCTTTGACGGTTTCGCCTGCAACGGCGTACTGCAACGAACCCCGGCGTATGGTTAAATCAGTCCATGAATCAACCTGACGCTTCCGCCGGCGAACCGCGCGCCGGCCGCAACAGCCGCCTGAGTGCCGAAGACTGGGCCCAGGCGGCCCTCGACCTGATTGCTGAACAAGGCGTAGGCGCCGTTGCGGTGGAACCGCTGGCGCGGCGACTCGGCGTGACCAAGGGCAGTTTCTACTGGCATTTCCCTTCGCGCGATGCATTGCTGCAGGCGGCGCTGGAGCGCTGGGAACTGTTCGAACAGGAACAGGTGTTCGGCAGCCTGGAAGACGTACCGGATCCGCGCGTGCGCCTGCGCCAGCTGTTCCAGATGGTGGCGCATGAAGTGCAGCCGCACATCATCTACAGCGAGCTGCTGAAGGCGCTGGACCATCCGATGGTGCGGCCGGTGATCGACCGGGTTTCGCAGCGTCGCCTCGACTATCTGGTTGCCTCGTTCCGCCAGGCAGGGCTCAGCTCGACCGATGCACGCCATCGCGCACGCCTGGCCTACGCCGCCTATGTCGGCTTCCTGCAGTTGTCGTTGCAGCTGCAGCAGCCGAAGCAGGCGCGCGAGGATTTCGAAGCCTATGTGGAGCACCTGATCGAGACGCTGATTCCGAACGGTTGAGCGTTGTTGCTTCGTTGAGTGCAGAAGGCCGCGGCAATTGCCGCGGCCTTTTTCGTTGGGTGCTGCCGCAGCCTGGAATGCACAAAAAAACAACGGCCCCTTGCGGGGCCGTTGCTGCATCAGCCGATCAGTGGATCGATCAGAACTTCTGCTTGTACTGCATGTACATGTAGCGGCCCGGCAGGTCGTACTGCGGGTCGAACATGTTGTACGAGGTCGAGTACGAGACCGGCGGATCCTTGTCCCACACGTTGTTCAGGCCGACCATGATGGTGCCCTTCCACGGCGTGTTGTAACGGAACTGGATGTCGTGGTAGGTGGTCGCGCCCATGTGGTTCTCGCGGTTCTCGGGATCCGAGCAGTAGTTGCGCAGCGAACCACCCAGCAGGCAGGACTCGGTCATCCCCGACTTGTAACGCAGGCCGTAGTTGACGCCGAAATCACCATAGGACCAGTCGACGTACAGGTTGGAACGGATGCGCCAGTACGGATCCTGATCGAGGTAACGTCCCTGGCGACCTTCGACCTGCGAGTCTTCGGTGGCCTTGGTTTCCCACTTGCTCAGGTAGGTGCTGTCGAGGGTAATGGTGAACTGGCCGATCGAGGTTTCCGGCAGGCGATACAGGATGCCCAGATCCCAGCCTTCCACCTTGTACGACGCCAGGTTCTGCAGCGGCATGTCGACGTTGGTGATGGTGTAGCGCTCGGCGGCAGTGCCGTAGGTCGGGTCACGGGTGATCAGGCCGCAGTAGGCTGCCTGCTCAGCCGGCGAGCCGCCGTAGCAGTAGTTCATGATGTCCTGGATTGCCGGACGGGTGATGGCATCATCGATCTTGATCTGCCACCAGTCCAGGGTGACGTTCAGGCCGGTCACGAAGCTCGGGCTCCACACCAGACCCAGCGTCTTGCTGGTCGAGGTTTCCGGCTTCAGGTTCGGGTTGGACTTCCAGGTGAACGGCTCGGCGGTCTGGGCGGCACCGGACTGCGGCACGCCATCATCGTCGCGGGTATTGGGCTGCACGAAGCCAGCCGGAACACCCTGGGCAATACACTGCGCCAGCACTGCACCGGTCGGGCCATTGGCGGCCGCGCACGGATCGGCGTAGGTTTCGAACGAATCGCCATCACCTGCGAACAGGTTGCTGATGCTCGGCGCGCGGAAGCCTTCCGAGTAGTTGCCGCGGATCATCAGGTCGTCGATCGGCTTCCAGCGGAAGCCGAACTTGTTGTTGGTAGTGTTGCCGAAGTTGCTGTACTTCGAGTAGCGGGTTGCCGCGCTGAAGTCCAGCAGCTTGGCGCCCGGCAGATCGGCCAGGACAGGGATCGACAGTTCCAGGAAGAACTCGTCCAGATCATAGCTGCCCTTGGTCGGCTTGGCGCCGTTGCCGGTGCTCAGGCCCGCAGCAATGAAGGCGTCCGGATCGAACTGGCCGGATTCCTTGCGGTACTCGTAGCCTGCGGCGAACGCCAGGGCACCTGCCGGCAGCTGGGCGATTTCACCGGAGATGTTGGCGTAGTAGCCCTTGGACACCAGGTTGGAAGAGTCGTGGGCGGTGAACGAGGTGTAGTCGATGGCACCCTGGCTGATCGAGCCTTCCGGGCCCAGCGCATTGACCGGCACGCAACCCTGGATGATGTCGCCACCCGGAGCGGTAACGCACACCGGCACGCCACCACGAAGCTCGGACGGACCATAGGCGTTGCGAAGGTTGGCCAGGTTGAACAGGCCATAGGTCAGGTCGTTCTGGTCAGTCTTGTCGTAGCGGTAGCCGACGTCCCAGTCAAAGTTGCGATCGGCGAACTCGAAGAAGCCTTCGAAGCCACCGTAGAAGTGCCAGTTCTTGACGTTCTGGTTGAACGAACGGCCGCCACTCTCGTTGAAGCGACGGTTGACGCCGGTCAGGTCCTCACCGGTCGGGTTGTACATGCTGTCCTTGCTCAGGCGCATGCCGGTGACGGGCATGGCGGCCAGCAGCTGTTCGGACTTGCGCTCGTTGTACATCGCCTCGGTGCGGAAGGTGACGTTGTCGGTGATGTTGTACGAGCCCGATGCGAACAGCGAGGTGCGCTCCTGCGGGGTCAGCAGGTAGTTGTCCGGTGCGGTGTTGTAGCCGTGGACGTTGGCATTGAACGGCGTTTCCACGCCGTTGATCAGGACATAGCGCTCGTCATTGCGCAGGTAGGAACCCGGCATGCCGGTGCTGCTCTGGCCGTCGAAGAACGGAGGGCCGCCGGCGGAGATCTTGCGATCACCAGCCATGACCTTGTCTTCCTTCACGTAGGAGACACCCAGCATCAGCGACGCGCGATCGGTGGTGGTACCGATGGTGAAGTCGGCTGCTTCGCGTTCGCCGTCACCAGCGCTGTACTGGCCCTTGTAGAAGTTGGCTTCCGCGCCATCGAAGTTCTGCTTGGTGATGATGTTCACCACGCCGGCGATCGCGTCCGAACCGTAGATGGTCGACGCGCCGTCCTTGAGGACGTCGATACGCTCGATCATCGCGGTCGGGATGGTGTTCAGGTCGACGCTGCCATCCAGACCGGTGGTCCAGCGACGGCCATTGACCAGCACCAGGGTACGCGCAGAACCCAGGTTGCGCAGGCTGATGCCGGCCGAGCCATCACCGCCGTTGTTGAACGTACGGTTCAGCGCGGCGCCGTTGGCGGCGACGCGCTGCAGGATGTCGGCGACCGAGGTCACGCCCTGCTTTTCGATGTCGGCGCGGGTCAGGCTCAGGACCGGCTGCGAGGTTTCGATGTCGGTGCTCTTGATGCGCGAACCGGTGACCGAGATGCGGTCAAGGTTGGTCGCTTCCTGAGCCTGGGCGGTGGCTGTGGACGCCACACCGGCAACGAGCGCGACCAGAACGGCGTCGCGCAGCTTGTTGGACTGGAAATTCATTGGCTCTCTCTCTCCAAGAAATCTTGGCTGGGTTAATGCCCGGCGGGGGAGCGAAAAGCGCTCCCAAATCGCGAGGGCTGAACCGATAGTAGCGGGCGTTGGCCAAGAATTAAAGCTGCGTTAATCAAGCCTGTGATTTTGGTAAAAATGAAATTTCACACTGGAAATCAAAGGGTTGAAGTGCACGTGCGCTGACGATGTCTCGTTTGTTAGCGCAAAGTGACGAAAAAAGTTCTCGTTGATGTGTATCGCAGTGTGTCGGCATGCGTTGCGCGGTATCCAGTACGCCGAAAAGCGCGCTGCGTGTATCACGAGCGCGCGCATGCAACGGGCGCCTTTCGGCGGCCGGAAGAAGTCATTGCAGTGAAGACCCACGTGGGCCGGGTCAAAGATCCTGTTCGTAACGCACGTACGGCACGGTGCCGTCGTCATTGCTTTCATTGCGCGGGGAGAACGGATTCTTGCCCCGGCTGATCACGTTCTCGGCGCCAACGGTCAGCTGGCCGGACCACGGGGTGCGCCAGGTCAGGCCGATGCCCAGGCCTTCCCACTTGCCAGGCTTGCCCGGCACGTCGATCACGCGGCCGATGATGCTGCCGGTGAAATTGCCGTACCCGGCGCCGATGCTCAGGCTTTTGCTGTCCCAGCGGTCGGCGATGGACGGCGCTGCGTCGGCCAACGGTACCAGCCGCGCCTTGGCGTAGGTACCGGCAATCGAGACAAAACCCTCGCGGCCGATGTTCTTCTGCGCGAACACGGTCAGATCGTTCTGCTCGGCGCGCAGCGAGGGTGTCTTGTTCGGGCCGGACAGCCACGCCGGCAAGTTTTCACGGCCCGTGCCCGCGGTGATGCCGAGGCGGCCGCTGCCGCGGTTCAGCGCGGCAGTCCCGGTGAAGCGGCGGCTGTTGAGGTCGTCATCGTCACCCAGGCTGGCCAGCATGCAGTGACTGGCCAGGCCGCTCATGCTGGTCCCGCTGCTGCTGTTGCAGAGCAGGCCCAGCGAATCGCCGGAGGACAGGCCGAAGGCCGCATCCAGCGAGTTGCGGCCGAAGTGCCAGCGGGCGCCGGCAGCCTGTTCACCGGTGGGCTCCAGGTACAGCAATGCCTCGACCTTGCCGCTGCCCTTGTTCCATACCGGCAGCACGGTCCGGGTGTCCTTGCTCTGTGCGTGCGCGCCCGTGATCGCGCCAAGGGCGATCAGCAGGGCCAGCGGTAGACGCAGGAAGGTACGCATCGGACCAGTTCAGACAAGGGCGGACAACGGAAGTTCCCGTAGAGACGGGAACTTGATCGTAGGGTGTTTATGAATTCTTAACAAGCCTTGATCCCCCCAGATGCAAGACAAGCTGTTCACTGAAGCCGTTCGGGCGCCGGTACAGTCCCCTCGGCACCGTGGAACAGTATGCCGAACTCCGTCAAAGGAAAGTGATACTCCCGCCCGCAGAATTCGCAACGGACCTCGACGGCGCCGGTGTCCGCGGCCGCGGCACGTGCCTCGTCCTCGCCCAGCGACTGCAGCATCGATGCGACCCGCTCGCGGGAACAGGAGCAGGCGAAGGACAGCGGCTTGTCGCCCATCAGTTCCGGCTTCTCCTCGTGGAACAGGCGGTGCAGCAGCTGCTCGGCCGGGGTGGCCAGCAGTTCGGCCTTGCCCAGGGTCTCGAACAGGGCGCTGGCACGCGCCCAGCCGTCCTCGTCACCCTCATCGCCTGGCAGCTTCTGCAGCAGCAGGCCGGCGGCGCCATTGCGGTCGGCGGCCAGCAGCAGGCGCGTCGGCAGCTGCTCGGACTGGCGGAAGTAGTCCTCGAAGGCCTCGTCCAGCTCCGGTGCGGTCAGTGCGACCAGGCTCTGGTAGCGCTGCGGCTCGCGCGGGTCCAGGCCCGGGTTTTCGATGGTGATCGCGAGAAGGGCGTCATCACCCAGGCTGGACAGGTCGCGCGGCGCATCGGCCCCCTCGCTGAGCTGGGCGATGCCGCGCAGGGTACCGGCGGCGGTGCATTCGGCGAACAGGGTGCGCAAGGCGGTGCTGCTACGCAGCTGGATCGACAGGCGCCCATCGATCTTGGTATGGCCAGTGAACAGCGCCGAGGCAACACAGGCCTCGCCGAGCAGTTCGGCAGCGGTGTCCGGGTACGCGGCGTGGGACAGGATTTCCTGCCAGGTGGCCTGCAGGCGCACGTGGACGCCACGGACGCCAGCGTCGGGCAGCAGGAAGCGGATCAGGGAATCGGGGTTGGCGGTCATCGGCTCACATCGCGCGTAAACGGGGGCGGTTGCCGGATAATGCGCCGACAACCAGATAGAAGAAGGATGCACCAGTAATGGGGGCAGGGGGAGAGCAGCACAAGGTGGAGGCGGCCGCGGACCTCCCGCGCCGCAGGCGCTGGCGCTGGAAACGGCTGCTGTGGCTGCCGGTGTTGCTGGCGGCCTTCAGCTGCCTGCAGGTGCTGGTGCTGCGGTTCATCGACCCGCCGGTATCCACGGTCATGCTGTGGCGCTATGGCGAGGCTTTGGGAGAGGCTGACTGGTCGTATCGACTGCATTACCAGTGGCGCGACCTGGACCAGATGGCGCCGAGCCTGCCGATCTCGCTGGTGGCGGCCGAAGACCAGCGCTTCCCCGTCCACAATGGCTTCGACCTGCAGGCCATCGAGAAGGCCCGCGACCACAACGCCAAGGGCGGGCGCCTGCGGGGGGCCAGCACGATCAGCCAGCAGGTAGCCAAGAACCTGTTCCTCTGGCAGGGCCGCAGCTGGATCCGCAAGGGCCTGGAAGTCTGGTACACGATGCTGATCGAAGCACTGTGGCCGAAGGAACGCATCCTTGAGATGTACGCCAACATTGCCGAGTTCGGCGATGGTGTATATGGCGCGCAGGCAGCGGCACAGACATTCTGGGGCAAGGATGCGGCGCGGTTGAGCCCGGCCGAGAGCGCGCGGCTGGCGGCGGTGTTGCCGGCGCCGCGGCGCTACAACGCGGCAAAGCCAGGGCCGTACGTGCAGCGGCGTGCGGCCTGGATCCAGCGCCAGGCACGGCAGCTGGGTGGGGCCGCGTACCTTTCGGAAGAGTGAGCGCGCGCTGCCTGATCTGCGGGCGGCGGCAACGTACAATCCGGGCATGACCCGCGAACGGCTTACTTTCGTCATCGCCGCCTACAACGAGGCCCTGGCATTGCCGTTGCTGCATCCGCGGTTGTGCGCGGTGCTCGACGGCATGCCCGAACTCGACGGCCACATCCTCTATGTGGACGACGGCAGCCACGACGACACCTGGGAGGTGATCGCCGGGCTGGCCCAGGGCGATGCGCGTATTTCGGCGCTGCGGCTTTCGCGCAACTTTGGCAAGGAGGCAGCGCTGACCGCCGGGCTGGACCTGGTGCGCGAAGGCGCGGCGATGATCCTCGACGCAGACGGCCAGGATCCGCCGGAACTGGTGCCGCAGTTCGTCGCGCGCTGGCGTGAGGGCCATGACAACGTGTATGGCACGCGCATGGCCCGCGACGGCGAGGCCTGGATCAAGCGCGCCACGGCGGCGATGTTCTACCGGGTGATCGGTCGTCTGTCACGCACGCCGATCCCGGCCGATACCGGTGATTTCCGCCTGCTGTCGCCGCGTGCGCTGAGCGCGCTGCGCGAGATGCGTGAGCGCCACCGCTTCATGAAGGGGCTCTTCAGTTGGGTGGGTTTCAAGCGGATCGCGGTCCCCTATCACCGCCATGCGCGCGTGGCCGGCACCAGCAAGTTCAGCCTGTGGCGGCTGTGGAACTTCGCGCTGGAGGGCATTACCGGCTTCTCCACCGTGCCGTTGCGGGCGGCGACCTACCTGGGGCTGGCAACGGCGGCGGTGGCCTTCGTATTCGGTGTGTGGGTGATCATCAAGGCGGCGCTGTATGGCGACCGGGTGGCGGGCTGGCCGACGATGATGGCGGTGATCCTTTTCCTGGGCGGGGTGCAGCTGATCGCGCTGGGCCTGATCGGTGAGTACCTGGGGCGGCTGTACGAAGAGTCCAAGCAGCGGCCGTTGTACCTGGTTGACACGTGGCTAGCATCCGCCGTGGCAGACTCTGCCCTGCAACCCACCCTTGGAGGGCAGGCAGATGACCACGGTACGGCAACTGTTGGACGGCAAGTCTCCTGAAGTGCATGCGGTCGCGCCGGAGGCGGCGGTGATCGATGCGATCCGGCTGATGGCGGAAAAGGGTATTGGTGCGGTGCTGGTGATGGATGGGCCGCAGCTGGTCGGCATTCTTTCCGAGCGCGATTACGCGCGCAAGATCGTGCTGCGTGATCGTTCCTCACGTGATACGGCGGTGGCCGAGATCATGACCGCACAGGTGGTGACGGTCTCGCCGGGCGAGCAGGTGGAGCACTGCCTGCAGCTGGTGACCGACTACCGCATCCGCCACCTGCCGGTGGTGGAAGGCGCGCAGGTGCTGGGGGTGATCTCGATCGGCGACCTGGTGAAGTCGGTGATTGATGCGCAGCGGCGCGAGCTGGACCAGCTGCAGCAGTACATCGTCGCCGGGTGAGGGTGTCGCTGGCGGGCCTGCGGCCCGCCGGCCCGCTTTTTGAAGCCAGAGCCAGAGCTGAGAGCAGCGCCTTCCTGTCCTGCGGGGAGGCGGAGGGCATGGGCGTGCAGGACACGCCGTGAACCCATCCATGGGGGCTCGATGGCGCCATCCATGGCGCCAACGGTCCTGCACGCCCATGCCCTCCGCCTCTGGACACATTTCTGCGAGCGCGGTGCGTACATGCGCGGTGCCTCGCCTTTTGTAGGTGCCAACCTTGGTTGGCAACAGCTTTTGACTTTGCTTTTTTCTTTTGACTTTGAATTTCCGCTCTCGTTCCGCGCGCGCAGGAAACTGTCGGGAGGGGGACGGGTGACGCAGGCAGGACCGTTGGCGCCATGGATGGCGCCATCGAGCCTACAGGGACGTACTTGCGGCGTGTCCTGCCTGCGTCACCCGTCCCCCTCAAGCCGCGATCAATGCAGGCGCCGCGAACAACGCTGTAAACCTACTTCGCATACTGCCCACCGCAGTCGGCATCCTTCCCCGGCCCCAGTTCGATCGTCGCCAGCAACGCCGCCGGCGGCGCGATGCTGCCCAGCGCCAGGGCCACGGCGCCACGAATACCCAACGCCTTGAAGTCGGGCCGGAATGACGGGTCCTTGAAGGTGCCACTGATGTGCAGCGGAGAACGAAGTACCAGAATGCTCCTGTCCTTCGGGCGTGGCTTCAGCAGCAGGTCCAGGGTCTCGTCGCGCAGGCTCACCGTGCCTTCGCCGATGAGGATCGTGTCGGTGGTGTCCACCGCCATCGCCTGGCTGGTCATCAGGCCGTCGCGCACGCCGAAGTCGGCGAAGGCGCAGCGCAGGGGGATCTGCTTGTCGCCGGTCACCAGGAATTTCAGCGATTCGGTGATGTCCAGCCCCGCCAGTTCCATTACCAGGTTGCCGACATGGCCGCGGCCCATCGCCAGGCCGACCTTGCCACTGCTGCTGCCGAGCATTGCGGCGACCGAGTTGCCGTGGCCGCTCAGGTCCACCTCGCCGCCGATGCCACCCTTGGCCTGTTCAGCCAGCTTGGCGTCGGGGAACAACTGGCCCAGCTGCACGCCGCGCACGCTGGCCTTCAGCGCGGTGCTGATCTGCGGACGGCGCGCGTCCATGCGGATCGTGCTGCGGATGTCGCCGCCGGCGACGCCGAAGTTCAGCGGGTCCAACCGCAGCACGCCGTCATCCAGCAACAGGTGCGCATCCATGTCGTCCAGCGGCAACGAAGGGGCGTTGATGCGGTGGGCCTTCCAGCGCACGTCGGCATCCATGGCGCGCAGCTTGCCCAGGTTGTAGGGCGTGTCGGGCAGCACCCGTGCACGGGCGGCAATCCGTGCGGCCTCGGCCTTCTGCTCTGCGTTGGCCGTTTCGCCGCCGCCGGTTTTTGGCGGGGCGCCGACGAAGCCGGCAAGGTCATCAAAGTCCAGGCGCCTGGATTGCAGCGTGGCGGTCAGCCGTGGACGATCGCGTCCCACCTCGAACTGCAGGTTGCCCCCCAGGTCGCTGTCGCCGACCTTGCCAGTGAAGCTGTCGTAACGCCAGACGTCGTGGTCGCGTTTGAGGCGTCCGTTCAACGCATAGGGCGGTGAGGGCGGGATGGCGATGCCGAGCAGAGGATAGAGATCGGCCAGGTCCTGGCCGCTGAGCGCGAACTGCAGGTCGAACACGCGCAGCTGGAAGGGGTTGGTCAGCGTGCCACTGGCGACTGCGTGAGTGGCGCCGGCCCGGCCATCGAGATGGATGCGGAACGGGTGGTCGCTGTCGGTCAGTTCCAGGGGGGATTCAGTGCCGCCGCGCAGCGTGAACGGATTGCCCTGCCAGCGGCCTTTACCCTGCACCAGCAGCGGTGGCGCAGCGTCGGCCTGCTTCGGTTGGCCGCTGCGCACGTCCACGAGGATGTCGGTGCGGCCCAGCGGGTCGAGGAACTGCAGGCGACCGTCGTCGATGCGCAGCCGCTTGAGTTGGGGGCTTGCCCCGCCGGTGCTGCCGCCGAGGAAATCCCAGTTGCCCGGGTCTCCCTTGCGCGGTGCGGTTTCCAGCAGCACATCCGGCCGGGTCAGGCGTACTTCGGGCAGCTGCACGCTGCCGCGCAGCAGGGGCCACACCCGCACATCGATCTCGACGCGGTCCGCCGTGGCCATGGCGGGCTGTTTTGCCCAGCTGGCATTGGCGAAGGTGATCGCATCGGCGCGGATCGTGCTGGTGCGACCGAGGTCGACATCGAGGTTCCCGATGTGCAGTGCGCGGCCGGTGCGTGCCTGCACCGCACGCTCCACGGGCCCCTTGAACCAGTTCCAGTCCCACAACGCGAACAGCACCAGTATTGCCGCCAGCATGAAGACCAGGATCGTCAGCCAGCGCCGGCCACGTGGGCCGGGACGGCGGAGGCGCCAGCGGTGCGTGCGCTTTGCAGCAGGGGAGGCGGCAGCATTCACGCTGCCATGGTTGCCCCCTCTTCGTGGACAGGGCGCGAAGCGTCCATGTGCATGGCGTGCACGCGCTGCGTTCGAGCGGTCGTTTACAACACCTGCATGGTGACCGCGACAAAGTGGCAGACACTGCCGCCGATCACGAACAGGTGCCAGATCGCATGCGAGTAGGGGATCGATTCACGGTGGTAGAAATAGGTGCCCAGCGTGTACGACAGGCCGCCGGCAAACAGCCAGGCGAGGGTGCCACCGTCGATCGAGGCCCACATCGGCTTGATCGCCACGATCACCAGCCAGCCCATGGCGATGTAGATCACCGTGGAGAGCACCTTGAAGCGGCCGGTGTAGAACAGCTTGAACACCACACCCGCCAGCGCCAGCGCCCAGATCGCAGTGAACAGGCCCCAGCCCCACGGACCGCGCAGGCCGATCAGGGTGAACGGGGTATAGGTGCCCGCGATCAGCACGTAGATTGCGCAGTGGTCGAACACCTTCAGCCGGCCCTTGGCGACCGGATGCTGGATGGCGTGATACAGGGTGGAGGCGGTGTACAGAAGCAGCAGCGCGATACCGAATACGATCGCGCTGGCCAGCTGCCAGCCGTCGCCGTAGATCGCAGCCAGGGTGATCAACACCGCACTGGCGGCCAGGGCGAATACCGCGCCCAGGCCATGGGTCAGGGCGCTGGCGATTTCTTCACGGATCGAAGCAATGGACGTCGTGGACATGGGCATGGGCGTTGTTCGCGGGGAGGGGACCCGCGTCCCCCTATCATCGCCGCGATGGCCGCCATGTGCACGCCCGTCACCGTATGGGGGATGAATCCGCGCCTATCCACGCATGGCGTGGATCTACCAGGCGCGGATCCGCCTCCGTGGCATCAGCCCACCGAAACGGTATGCGCCGCTTCGCGGGTGGCCGAGAAGCGCACGTCCGGCGAGCGTTCCTGCGCCAGCTGCAGGTTGACCCGGGTCGGCGCCAGGTAGACCAGGTGCCCGGCCGCATCCAGGGCCAGGTTCAGCGCGTTCTTCTCGCGGAATTCTTCCAGCTTCTTCTCGTTGCTGCAGTGGACCCAGCGCGCGGTGGTCACACTGACCGGCTCGAAGGTGGCTTCCACGCCGTACTCGTCCTTCAGGCGGTAGGCGGCCACGTCGAACTGCAGCACACCCACCGCACCCAGGATCAGGTCGTTGCTGGTGAGGGGGCGGAAGAACTGGGTTGCGCCTTCCTCGGACAGCTGGGCCAGGCCCTTCTGCAGCTGCTTGAGCTTGAGCGGATCGCGCAGGCGTGCGCGACGGAACAGTTCCGGGGCGAAGTTGGGAATGCCGGTGAAGGTGACCGCTTCGCCTTCGGTGAAGGTATCGCCGATGGAGATGGTGCCGTGGTTGTGGATGCCGATCACATCGCCCGGCCACGCCTCGGCCGCGATCTCGCGATCGCTGGCCATGAAGGTCAACGCGTTGGCCAGCTTCATTTCCTTGCCGGTGCGCACGTGGAAGGTCTTCATGCCGGCGCTGAAACGGCCCGAGCAGACCCGCATGAAGGCCACGCGGTCACGGTGCTGCGGGTCCATGTTGGCCTGGATCTTGAACACAAAGCCGGTCAGCTTGTTCTCTTCCGGTGCGATCTGGCGGCCGGTGGTGGAGCGCGCCTGCGGCGATGGCGCGTGCTCGACGAAGAAGTCCAGCAGCGGCTGCACGCCGAAGTTGTTCACGCCCGAGCCGAAGAACACCGGGGTCTGCTTGCCGGCGCGGTAGGCGTCCAGGTCGAACGGGTGGCTGGCGCCCTGCACCAGTTCCAGTTCGTCGCGCAGGTCGGCCAGCATCTGTGCACCGATCTTCTCGGCCAGGCCGGGGGCGTCGATGGACGGGAAGATGGTGGAGTCCTGGCGGGTGAAGTTGCGGCCCGGCTCATACAGGTGCACTTCGCCGGTCAGCAGGTGCACCACGCCCTTCAGGCGCTGGCCCATGCCGATGGGCCAGGTGACCGGGGCGCACTGGATGCCCAGCACGGTTTCCACTTCATCCAGCAGCTCGATCGGGTCCTTGCCCTCGCGGTCGAGCTTGTTGATGAAGGTCATGATCGGGGTGTCGCGCAGTCGGCAGACTTCCATCAGCTTGATGGTGCGCTCTTCCACGCCCTTGGCCACGTCGATCACCATCAGCGCCGAGTCCACCGCAGTCAGCACGCGGTAGGTGTCCTCGCCGAAGTCGGCGTGGCCGGGGGTGTCGAGCAGGTTGACGATCTTGCCTTCGTACGGGAACTGCATCACCGAGGAGGTGACCGAGATGCCGCGCTCCTTTTCCAGTGCCATCCAGTCGGAGGTGGCGTGGCGGGCGGCCTTGCGGCCCTTGACCGAACCGGCCATCTGGATCGCGCCTCCGAACAGCAGCAGCTTTTCGGTCAGCGTGGTCTTGCCGGCGTCAGGGTGGGAAATGATGGCGAAGGTGCGGCGACGCGACGCTTCGTTGGCGACTTCGGACATGGCAGTGGCGCCCGCCCGGGGCGCTATTCAAAGAGATAAGCGCCCGATTATACCGGCCGGGGCCGGTCAGCGCCCGGTACCGCCGTCTGCTTCGCCCTGGCGGGCGAACTGCAGCTGTCCCTGCTCGGCGAAGATGCGCACCGGCACCGAGCGCAGGCCCATGCCGCGGTTGACCTGCACCACGAAGTGCAGGTGCGGCGCAGTGCTGTAGCCGCTGTTGCCGGACAGGCCGATCGGTTGCCCGGCTCCCACCGCCTGGCCGCGGCGCACGCGCATGCCGCCGTCCTGGAGGTGGCCGTACAGGGCCATGCTGCCGTCGCTGTGCAGCACGCGGATGAAATTGGCACGGGCACCATCGCGCTCGCGGTTCTGGCCATTGCCACGGAAGCCATCCTGGATCTGCATCACCGTGCCCTCGCGCGCGGCCAGCACCAGGGTGCCCTCCGGCAGTGCGAAGTCGACCGCGTCGCGGTTCTCCTCGTCGTCATGGCTGAATCGCCCCTGTGGCGCCTGGTCCACACGCAGGCGGGCCGCATCGAACGGCAGGCGATAGGCGACATCTTCGGCCTGTGCGGCCGGGTTGCCCGGCACCGACTGCAGTCGCAGATCCAGCATGCGGCCCTCGATCGGGGCGGGCAGGTGGCCGACCACCAGGCTGCTGTCGCCCTGGATGAGCGACTCGACCGGGAGGCCTTCGACCGGGTGTCGGGGGGCGGCGCGCAGCTGGATCTGCAGCGGCCCTGCCAGCCCGTTGTCGATCCGCGCCTGCCATTGCGTACCGACCGGCTGCAGGCGCAACTGGGCCATGGGGGCGGCGCCCTCGGCACTGCCTGCGCGGGTGGCACGGGCGGAAGGGGGAGCCAGTCCCCAGCCCTGGCGCCAGTCGCCGGCGTGTGCGGTCGCGCTCGCCAGCAGAGGCAACAGCAGGCAGGACAGGGGCAGGCGCGGCATCGGCGTTTCCAGCGAGAGGACCGCCGGGACTGTACCCGATCCTGAACGGGGCGACCGGGACGGCCCTCGCAGAGTGACCCTGAAAATATCTATCGCTTTATCCGCATGAAGGGATTGACAGTGCCGGAAAGGGCTGGCATCGTGACTCCACCATCGAGACCGGCAGAGGGACAGGCCCTTTGAAGCCGGGGCAGCCCGCAGGCGCACAAGCGTCTGCGTAGGTGCCAAATCCTGCGGGGACCGTGGCGTCCACCGAAAGATGGTTCGAACCATGCACCGCACGTGCATCTCGAACGCGGGCCCCGCGAAGGCTCGATGGCCGATTCCCCAACCGGATCCCGCCATGAGCTTCGCCGCCAGCACCGCCATTCGCCCCGAACCCTTTGTCCCCGTCAGCGTGCCGGTCGCAGACCGCGTGCATGCCGAGCGCGGCGAGTTCGCCGCAGTGTTGTCGATGCGTCACGCAGGTCCCAGTCCGGTGCGCCTGCGCTATGAATGGGTCGGCCCGGCCAATGCGCCGGTGGTGGTACTGGCCGGTGGCATTTCCGCCCATCGCCACGTGGCGTCCAATGCACAGTTCAGCGAGAAGGGCTGGGCCGAAGGCCTGGTTGGCAGCGGGCGCGCGCTGGATCCGCAGCTGCTGCGCGTGCTGGCCGTCGATTTCGTCGGTGCCGACGGTGCGCTGGACGTGCCGATCGATACCGCCGATCAGGCCGACGCATTGGCGCTGGTGCTGGATCATCTCGGCATTCGCGCGCTGAAAGCCTTCGTCGGATATTCGTATGGCGCGCTGGTCGGCCAGCAGTTCGCGATTCGGCATCGTGCCCGCGTGCGCCAGTTGGTGCTGGCCAGCGGTGCGCATCGTCCGCACCCTTATGCCGCCGCCTGGCGCGCATTGCAGCGTCGCGCGGTCGCGCTGGGCCAGCTGCAGTGCGGCGAAGACCACGGCCTGGCCCTGGCGCGGCAGTTTGCCATGCTCAGCTACCGTACCCCGGAAGAATTCGGCGAGCGCTTCGATGCCGCACCGGAAGTGATCAATGGCCGCGTGCGCGTGGCTGCCGAAGACTATCTCGACGCGGCCGGCGCGCAGTACGTCGCGCGCACGCCGGTGACCGCTTACCTGCGCCTGTCCGAATCGATCGATCTGCACCGCGTCGACCCGGCCGCGATCCTGCCGCCGACCGTGGTGGTGGCCGTGGAGGGCGACCGCCTGGTGCCGCTGGCCGACCTGGTCGGCCTGGTCGAAGGGCTGGGCCCACGCGGCAGCCTGCGTGTTCTGCGCTCGCCCTATGGCCACGACGCCTTCCTCAAAGAAACCGATCGCATTGACGCGATCCTCGCCACCGCCTTCCGTACTTCTGGAGAGTCCGCATGAGCCTGCACGCCAACGAGCCGTCCTGTAGCCGCACCACTGCCGCTGTCCGTGCCGGCATCGATCGGGACACTGCGCATGGCGCGGTCACGCCGCCGATCGTGCTGTCGTCGAACTTCAGCTTTGAAGGTTTCGGCAACAAGCGCCAGTACGACTACACGCGCAGTGGCAACCCGACCCGCGACCTGTTGGGCGAGGCGCTGGCGGAACTGGAGGGCGGCGCCGGTGGCGTCATCACGGCGACCGGCATGGGCGCGATCAACCTGGTGCTGAACGCACTGCTGCAGCCGGGCGATACCCTGGTGGTGCCGCACGATGCGTACGGCGGCAGCTGGCGCCTGTTCAATGCGCTGGCCAGGAAGCGCCACTTTGAACTGGTCACCGCCGACCTGACCGATCCGCGTGCACTGGCGCAGGCGTTGGCCACCCAGCCGAAGCTGGTGCTGGTGGAAACGCCGTCCAACCCGCTGCTGCGCATCACCGACCTGCGCTTCGTCATCGATGCCGCGCACAAGGCCGGCGCACTCGTGGTGGTCGACAACACGTTCCTGTCGCCAGCGCTGCAGCAACCGCTGTCGTTCGGTGCGGACCTGGTGCTGCACTCCACCACGAAGTACATCAACGGCCACAGCGATGTGGTGGGCGGGGCAGTGGTCGCGCGTGATCCGGCACTGCACGAGCAGCTGGTGTGGTGGGGCAACGCGCTCGGCCTGACGGGTTCACCGTTCGATGCCTTCCTGACCCTGCGCGGCCTGCGCACGCTGGATGCGCGCCTGCGCGTGCACCAGGAAAACACGGCGTCGATCGTTGCCCTGCTGGACCAGCATCCGGCGGTCGGCCGCGTCTATTACCCGGGGCTGGCCGATCACCCAGGCCACAGCATCGCCACGCGCCAGCAGAGTGGTTTCGGTGCGATGCTCTCGTTCGAACTGGCCGACTGCGGAGGCGACGATCCGCATGCCGCAGTGCGTGCATTCGTCGATGGCCTGCGCTGTTTCACGCTGGCCGAATCACTGGGCGGCGTCGAAAGCCTGATCGCGCATCCGGCCACCATGACCCACGCCGCGATGAGCGCCGAAGCGCGAGCCGCTGCCGGCATCAGCGAAGGCCTGCTGCGCCTGTCGGTCGGCATCGAGGCCGAGCGTGACCTGTTGGCCGATCTCGGCGCCGCTCTGCAGCGTGCCGAAGCGGTGATTGATGCGGCTGCGCGCCGCAAACAGGCGGTGGATGCATGAGCGCGCTCGCCGCAGAGATTCCTGCTCTGGGCGTGGGACGACTGGCGCTGCTTGGCACCGGCACGGTCGGCTCGGCCTTCGTACAGCGCTACCAGGCGTTGCAGGCACGTGGGCTGGAACTGCCCAGCGTGCAGTGGCTGGCCAATTCACGCACTGCGTTGGAGATCGATCGTGACCTGGCGGTGCCGCTGGAACTGGCACGGCGTGCACCGCGCGATGGCCAGAGTTCGCCACCGTGGGCGAGTGCCGAAGGACTGGAGCGTGGCGACGTGGTGGTCGACGCCACCGGCAGCGAAGACGTAGCCGCGCGCCACGTACAGTGGCTGGCGCGCGGCGTGCACGTGGTCACCGCCAACAAGCTGGGGCGTGGTGCGCAGCTGGCACGCGCGCAGGCCATTGCCGAGCGTTGCGCAGACACGGGTGCGCGCTACGGCGACAGCGCTACCGTCGGCGCCGGCCTGCCGCTGTTGAGCAGCCTGCGTGCGCTGCTGGCCGGTGGTGATCACATCCATGCCATCGAGGGCGTGCTGTCCGGTTCGCTGGCGTGGCTGTTCCATCGCTATGACGGCAGGTCGCCGTTCTCGGCGGCGGTGCGCGAGGCGCTGGCGGCCGGCTACACCGAGCCGGATCCGCGACTTGACCTGTCCGGCGAGGACGTGCGGCGCAAGCTGCTGATCCTGGCCCGCAGCAGCGGGCTGGCGCTGGATGCGTCGCAGGTAGAGGTGGATTCACTGGTGCCTGAAGCGCTGGCAGCGCTGCCGCTGGAGGATGCGGTGGCGGCGCTCGAGCAGCTGGATGCGCCGTTGCAGGCGCGCTGGCAGCAGGCGCGCGACAATGGTCGTGTGCTGCGTTTCGTTGGCCGCGTTGATGCCGAGGGTGCACAGGTGGGCCTGCGTGAGCTTCCGGCCGACCATCCCTTGGCGCAGGGCGCGGGCACCGACAACCGCGTCGCCATCCATAGTGATCGCTATCGCCTGCAGCCGCTGTTGATCCAGGGGCCGGGCGCGGGTGCGGAAGTGACTGCGGCCGCGCTGCTGGATGATGTGTTGCGGATCGTCGGCTGATCGCACCGCTCCTGTAGCCGAGCCCACGCCCCACTGCTCCTGGCAGAATCCCCATCTTGCCGCATGAGCCGAGCGTGGGCTCGGCTCTACAGGGGCACGCTTGCCGGTCAGCGCGACTTCAACGCCTTCAACAGCGCGCTGTTGAAATGCTTCGGGTCCTGCACCTGTGGCGAATGGCCCAGTTCGGCGAACTCGATCAGCGTCGCGCCCGGAATCGCCGCGGCTGCCGCTCTGCCGAGTGCCGGATAGTTGCCCAGCGTCGCCTTCACCGTCGGCGGCGCCAGGTCACGGCCGATCGCGGTACGGTCCTTCTGGCCGATGAACAACGTGGTGGGTACCTGCAGGTTCTTCAGCTCGTACACCACCGGCTGGTTGAACACCATGTCCGAGGCCAGGGCCTGGCTCCATGCAACGGCCTGCTTGCCCGGCCCTTCATACATGCCTGACTGCATCCGCGCCCACGGCTCGTAGGCCGGCTTCCATTTGCCGTCGTAGTACACGTCCAGCTGGTAGCGGCGGATGCTGTCATAGCTGATGTTCATTTCGCCGGCGTACCACGCGTCCACGCTGCGCCACGGCACGCCCAGCGCCTTCCAGTCCTCCAGCCCGATCGGGTTGACCAGCGACAGGCTGCGCAGGTCCTGCGGGTACATCAGCGCGTAGCGCACTGCCAGCATGCCACCCATCGAATGACCGACCAGGTGCACCGGCACATCACCCAGCTGCAGTTGCTGCAGCAACGCATGGGTGTTGGCGGCCAGCTGCGCGAAGCTGTACTGGTAGCGCTCGGGCTTGCTGGATTTGCAGAAACCCACCTGGTCCGGGGCGATCACCCGGTAGCCGGCGGCAACCAGGGGCTTGATCGATTCCTTCCAGGTGGCCGCGCAGAAATTCTTGCCATGCAGCAGCACCACCACGCCGATGGGCGCCTTCTTCGGGGCTATGTCGATGTAGGCCATTTCCAGCGGCTGTCGCTGCGATTCCAGCGCGAAGGTCTTCACCGGATAGCCGTAGTCGAAGCCCTCCAGGTGCGGCCCATAGCTGGGCGCGGCGAGGGCGGACAGCGGAAGGCAGGCAAGCAGGGCGGTAGCGATCACGCGCATGGGGCAGTCCTCGCCAGGGGGAACCCCGAGCCTAACCGCAACGCAGTGATGGTGTCGTCCGACCGGCCAGGGACAACGGGGTAGAGTCGACTGGGTAGAGTCGACTGTTAGTCGACTACCTTCCCCACAAC
>NZ_JAOBZT010000027.1:0-47991 GCF_029839005.1 Stenotrophomonas sp. GD03958
GCCCCGCCATCCCGCGGAATGCCGCTTTGGCTTTGGCCGTTGCCGTTGCGTTGAGCAGGTGCAGGGCTGCAAGCCCTGCAAAAGAACACCCCTTACAGAGGCAGCGGCGCCTGCGCCGGATCGATACGCCCTTCACCGCGGGTGATCTTCTTGAACTCGGCGCGGCTGACCGACACGTAGCGGTCGTTGCCGCCGATCTCCACCTGCGGGCCGTCCTGTACTGCGTGGCCATGCTCATCCACGCGTACCGTCATCGTTGCCTTCTTGCCGCTGTGGCAGATGGTCTTGATCTCCTGCATCTCGTCGGCCCAGGCCAGCAGATACTGGCTGCCCTCGAACAGTTCGCCGCGGAAGTCGGTGCGCAGCCCGTAGCACAGCACCGGAATGCGCAGCTGGTCGACCACCTCGCTGAGCTGCCAGACCTGGGCGCGGGTGAGGAACTGCGCTTCGTCCACCAGCACGCAGCCCATCGGCCCGTTCGCCGCCAGGTCCTGCTCTACCCAGCGCTGCAGGTCGGTATCACGGTCGAAGGCCATGCCCTCGGCGCGCAGGCCGATCCGCGAGGCAACCACGCCGGCGCCGGCACGATCGTCCAGGCGCGGGGTCAGGATCGCCACCCGCATGCCGCGCTCGCGGTAGTTGTGGGCGCTCTGCAGCAGGGTGGTGGTCTTGCCGGCGTTCATCGCCGAATAGTAGAAGTAGAGCTTGGCCATCGACGGATTGTACGCCGCGGCCCCGCTTCGCCGAAGCCGTTCAGCAACCCCGCCGGCAGGCCGCTGTGGTCGTCACCCCGCCCCGCTACAATCCCCATCCCATGCACGGTCTCAATCCTCCCCAAGCCGCCGCCGTCCTGCACATCGAAGGTCCGCTGCTGGTGCTCGCCGGCGCGGGCAGCGGCAAGACGCGCGTGATCGTGGAAAAGATCGCCCACCTGATCAGCTGTGGCCGCTACCCGGCACGCCGCATCGCGGCGATCACCTTCACCAACAAGTCGGCCAAGGAAATGCGCGAGCGTGTGGCCAAGCGCCTGCGCGAGCAGGATGCCGACGAGGTGACGATCTGCACCTTCCATGCGCTGGGCCTGAAGTTCCTGCAGATCGAGCACGCGGCGGTGGGCCTGAAGCGTGGATTCTCGATCTTCGACGCCGACGATGCCGCTGCGCAGATCAAGGACCTGATGCACGGGGCCAAGCCCGACGACATCGAGGACATGAAGAACCTGGTGTCGCGCGCGAAGAACGCCGGCCTGTCGCCCGAACAGGCGATGGCCGCCGCACGCAGCAACCGCGAGAAGGAAGCGGCCAGCGTCTACGAGCGCTACCAGCTGAGGCTGACCGCGTTCAATGCGGTCGACTTCGATGACCTGATCCGTCTGCCGGTGCAGATCCTGGAAGAGAATCCGGACATCGCCCTGGCCTGGCGCGAGCGCATCGGCTACTTGCTGGTGGACGAATGCCAGGACACCAACGACGCGCAGTACCGCCTGCTCAAGCAGCTGGCCGGCGAGAAGGGCAACTTCACCTGCGTCGGCGACGATGACCAGTCGATCTACGCCTGGCGTGGCGCCAATCCCGAAAACCTGCAGCAGATGGGGCGCGATTACCCCACGCTGGAAATCATCAAGCTGGAGCAGAACTACCGCTGCTCCAACCGCGTGCTGCGCGCCGCCAACGCGCTGATCGCCAACAATCCGCATGAGCACCTGAAGAAGCTGTGGAGCGACCAGGCCGACGGCGAACGCATCCGTGTTTGGGAATGCCGCAACAGCGAACATGAAGCGGAGAAGGTCGCCGCCGAGATCGCCTTCGTGGCGCAATCGCGCAACGTGCCGTGGAGTGACTTCTGCATCCTGTTCCGTGGCAACTTCCAGTCGCGCCCGCTGGAAAAGGCGATGCAGCTGCTGCGCATTCCCTATCACCTGACCGGCGGCACCATGTTCCTGGAACGCCAGGAAGTGAAGGACACCTTGGCCTGGCTGCGCCTGCTGGTGAACCCGGATGACGACACCGCGTTCATGCGTGCGGTGCAGTCGCCCAAGCGCGACGTCGGTGCCGGCACGCTGGCCAAGCTGGCCGAGCTGGCCCAGGAAAAGGACATGCCGATGGCGCATGTGGCAGAAACCATCGGTGCCCTGCAGCAGCTCCCACCGCGCGCGGCCAACAGCCTGGCGCGCTTCACCGACATCCTGCGCGACCTGCGTGCACAGATGCGCCAGGTGACGTCCGGCGACATGATCCGCAAGGTGGCCAAGGAATCCGGGTTGCTGAGCGAGCTGCGCCAGCAGGCCAAGGAAGAGGCCAGCTACCAGCGCCGCGCAAACAACATCGAGGAACTGGCGCAGTGGTTCGAGGGCGGCCCGCGCGGTGCAACCGCCGCCGACCTGGCCGGCCAGCTGGCGCTGCTGTCGCGCAGCGACAAGGACGAGGGCGGCAACCAGGTGCGCATGATGACCCTGCACGCCTCCAAGGGCCTGGAATTCCCGTACGTGTTCATCGTCGGCTGCGAGGACGGCGTGCTGCCGCACCAGGTCAGCCTGGACGAGGGCAACCTGCAGGAAGAACGGCGCCTGCTGTACGTGGGCATCACCCGCGCCAAGATCCAGCTGTGGATGAGCTACAGCAAGCTGACGCGCAAGTTCGGCGAACACGTACGCCTGAAGCCGAGCCGGTTCTTCGAGGAGATTCCGGCCGAGGAGATCCAGCGCGATGGCGCCGACCCGGTGGCGGATGCGGCGCGCAAGAAGGAACGGGCGAGTGCGGGGTTGGCGGCGATCGAGGCGTTGTTCGACTAGGGCGCTCCAACGGCGCCGCCCCTCCGTGGTGGAGCGCGCGTTGGTTCCGCAGTGTGGCCGGTCGGGGTGGGTTCGCGGGGGACGCCGTGAACCCGTCCTTGGGGGCTTAGCCGCGCCATCCATGGCGCGGATACCCCCGCGAACCCACCCCGACCGGCCTCTGACAGATTCCGGGCGCTTCCTTCCACGGCAATGCAGAGGAAATCAAAAGCAACAGCCGGGGATTGAGGCAGAATCGGGGTTTCGGCTGGAGGTCTGCCTGTGCAACCGATCGAGAGTGAGCGCCTGCGGCTGCGGGCCATTGAACCTGACCGTGATGCGGCACCGATGCTGGCCCTGCTCAACGATCCGGGCTTCGTGCGTTTCATCGGTGACCGCAACGTGCGCGACGAAGAACAGGCACGCGAGTACATTGCGCTGCGGGTGCTGCACAGCTATGCGTTGAATGGCTTCGGCATGTATGCCATCGAGCGGTTGTCCGATGGTGCCTGGATTGGCAACGCCGGGCTGGTGCGGCGTGACGGCCTGCCGGGGCCGGATATCGGCTATGCGGTGCTTTCGCAGTTCGCCGGGCAGGGCTATGCCGGTGAGGCGGCGCGGGCGGTGTTCGCGCATGCACGCGGAGCGCTGGGCCTGCACGATCTGTATGGCATCACCGACCTGGACAACGTGGCGTCCGGGAAGATCCTGCTGGGCTTGGGCATGCAGGAGCGCGGGGTGATCCAGTTGCCGGGCGTGGACAGCCCGAGCCGGTTGTATGCCACGCCGGGTGCGGCTGACGTCGGGTAGTGCCGGCCGCTGGCCGGCAACCTGGTCATGCCTGGATGCCGGCCAGCGGCCGGCACTACCGGATGTGGACGTTCAACCGCGCAGTTCGGCCAGCTGCGCCTGCAGCTCGGCCACGGCCGCTTCCAGCCGGGCCACGCGCTCGGCCAGGCCCGGATCGGCCGCATCGCTGCTGCCACCGCCGCCGCTGGCGTACTTCGCTGCCAGTGCCGCGCCATCCACTTCACCGCACAGCAGGTGCATGTAGCGGTCTTCGCGCTGGCCGCTGGCGCGCGGCAGCACCACCAGCAGTGCGCGCTGCTGCAGGCGCTCGATGGCGTGGCGGGCTTCGTCGGTGTCGGCGAAGCGGTGCAGGCGCTCGCTGCGCGAGACCAGCTCGCCCAGGGTTTGCGGCCCACGCAGCAGCAGCAGCGCCAGCAGCACGGTCTGCTGTCGGGTCAGGTCCAGCGCGGCTTGCAGGCGGTGCTCGTAGCGGTCCGCGCGTGAGGAGAAGTGCTGGCGGGCCAGGCCCATCGTTTCCAGCTGGCGCAGCGCGTGCTGCACGCTGCCGGCATCGACGTTCATCACCGGCTCGCGCGCGGTCTTCTGGTTGGCGGCCGATTGGGCGGCATTGACTGTCAAGGGGTAGGTGTCCGGTGTGGTCGCCTCCTTTTCCACCAGGCAGCCCAGCAGGCGTGCCTGCACGGCGTCGAGCAGGGGGACGTCGGGGGTCTGGGTGGAATCGGTCATGGCAGCCTCCGGAAGGACAACGGGTCAACCGCCAAGCATAGCCGTCCCGGGGCCGCCTTTGCCGGTAAAATGCGCCGGTATATCTGATTGCCGGTGAATCCATGCGTCGTCCTGTTTCCCTGCCCCTGACCCTGCTCGCTACCGCGGCGCTGGGCCTGTCCGCCTGCAAGCGCGTGGAAGCGCCTGCCGCCGAAGCCGTTGCGCCGGAGGCCCCGGCCTCTGCCGCCAAGGCTGACGGCGCGCGCGATGCCACGGCCAACGACAATCTCAATGCGGTGCTGTGGATGCAGCGCGCGCAGGAGTACAAGGCCATCACCGAGCAGACCTATCGTGCCGCCGCCGACCACCTGGATGTCGCGTTGAAGGAAGCCCACTGGGACGCACTGGTGCCGGAAGAACGCGGCAACGAGGCCAAGGGCCTGAAGCCGGCCGTGGTACTGGACGTGGACGAGACCGTGCTGGACAACTCGCCCTACCAGGCGCGCCTGGTGCGCGACGGCAAGGAATACGACGAGCTGAGCTGGGACCAGTGGGTGGCCGAGAAGAAGGCCAAGGCCATTCCGGGCGTGGTGGATTTCGCCAAGGCTGCCAACGCCAAGGGCGTGACCCTGCTGTACATCTCCAACCGCGCCGTGCACCTGAAGGACGCGACCCTGGCCAACCTGCGCGAGCAGGGCCTGCCGGTGGCCGATGACAGCGTGTTCCTGGGCCTGGGCACCGTGGTCGAAGGGTGCGAGCAGGCCGGCAGCGAGAAGAACTGCCGCCGCCGCCTGGCCGGGCAGAAGTACCGCGTGCTGATGCAGTTCGGCGACCAGCTGGGCGATTTCGTGGAAGTGACCGCCAACACCAACGACGGCCGTGACGCACTGCTGCAGCAGTACCACGACTGGTTCGGCGAGCGCTGGTGGATGCTGCCCAACCCGACCTACGGTGGCTTCGAGCCGGCGCAGTTCAACAACGATTACAGCCAGTCGCGCCAGGCCCGCCACGACGCCAAGCGCGCTGCCCTGGACTACGCACCATGAGCCGCGCGCCACTGCCGCTGCGCGACGACGAGCGCCTGATCTTCGCGCTGGACGTGCCTGATCGCGCGCAGGCGCTGGAGTGGGTCGACCGCCTCGGCGACAGCGTGGCGTTCTACAAGATCGGCATGGAACTGCTGGCGTCGGGCGAGTACTTCCAGGTGCTGGACGAGCTGGCCCGCCGCGACAAGCGCGTGTTCGTCGACCTGAAGTTCTTCGATATCCCGGCCACCGCCGCGGCGGTGATCAAGCGCCTTTCGCAGTGGCCGGTCAGCTACGCCACCATCCACGGCTGGCACCCGGCGATGATGGAAGCCTGCGCCGCCGCCAACAGCAGCGACATGCGCCTGCTGGCGGTAACCGTGCTGACCTCGATGGGCCGCCCGGACCTGGCGCAGATGGGCATCGACCGTGAACCGGTGGAGGTGGTGGTCGAACGCGCGCTGGCCGCGCAGGCGGCCGGCATCGATGGCGTGATCGCCTCGGGCCAGGAGGCCGGCCCGATCCGCGCCGCGACCGGCGCCGGGTTCTCGATCGTCTGCCCGGGCATCCGCCCCGGTGGCCCGGTCGGCGATGACCAGAAGCGTACCGTTGGCGTGGCCCAGGCGTTTGCCGATGGTGCCGATGCCATCGTGGTTGGCCGTCCGATCCGCCTGGCCACCGATCCGCAGGCCGCGGCCCGGGCCATCCAGCAGGAAATCGCGTCGGCACTGGGTGCGCGCTGAGGTTCCGTTGCGAAGGCTGCAGGCCCGAACGCCATCCCGGCCCGCGCGGGATGGCGTTTTTGCATCCGTCTACCGAGCGGTTGTGCCCGAATCGCCGCAAAACCTGCCGTAGATTTCATTGCTTCCACCCCCATCATCAGGTCAATCAATAAAATCAATAGTTTAAGGCGCACTACGTGAAGTGTTGCCTTAACTTGAGCGGCAGCGTAGGATCGCCGCCATCCGGTCCTCGGACCGGACATGTGCCACAACACTGTCCACCGGCCCTGCGCCGGTTTGAAGAGCCTGTGATCCCCGTGATCCCGGCTCTTTTTTTATTCCCGTCAGTGACTTGCACAGGCAACAGCGGAAACCGTGACGTCCCGGCTTGCCGCTGTCACGTCGCAGGCCGCAAGATGCGGACCGGTCCGGGGAGTCCGATTGCATGAGCGTGGCGGTGCGAGGAAGGTCTGCGCGTGGATGGGGGCTGGCAGCCATGCTGCTGCTGGCGGTGGCCGCGTGCCGCGAATCAGCCGATGATCCGGCCAAGCCGGCAGCCGAACCGGTCGCGGCGGTGCAGGCGATGGCCCTGCGCCTGGCCGAGGACGATCTGGTCGGCTACGCGAAGCTGTCGGTACCGCCCAGCCAGTACCAGCGCCTGCAACAGGCCTGGACCGAAGGCCACAGCCAGTGGCCGCTGACCGAACTGCCGCTGGGTGACCAGCTGCTGCCGATGCTGGCCGCGCTGCGCAAGCCCAACGCCAGCGCCGAACTGCAGCGCAGCTTCGATCGCCAGCTGGCCGGACAGGCCGGCGCCGTCCGCCAGGCCGCGCAGTCGATGGGCAACTTCGGCGTGCAGTACCTGCGCCATCAGAAGGGCTATACGCCCGGCCAACAGGCGCACTACATCGCCCTGGTGGAAACCCTCGCCAGCTGGGCGCAGGGCGCACCGATCAGTGACCGCGCCCGCGCGCGCAGCACCATCGCCGCACTGGTTGGCGCGGCCGGCAAGGTTGGGTTCGATGATGAGGCCGGCCTGCAGGCCGCCGGCATGGAAGGCAGCCTGCAGCAGCTGGCGCCGTTCATCCACACCCTCAAGGCCGTGCTGGGCAGCTACGGACTGGGCGTGGACGAGGCGCTGCGCAGCGTGCGCGGTGAGCTGCTCTCGGTGGAGGGTGACAATGCGCTGGTACGCCTGCACTACGACCTGGCTGGCCGCGAAATGATCCTGCAGCTGCCGCTGAGCCGCCGCGAGGGCCACTGGTACCTGACCCGCACCCTGGCCGACACCGATGCGCTGCTGCGCAAGGCCGACGCGGCCCGCGCTGCGGCCTCGCCATCACCGGCTGAAGCCCCTGCTGGGGGTGGGGAAGCAGCAACGCCGCCGCCTAAGCCATAATGGCGCCGATGTCGAAACAGAACCCGCTGCCGTTTCCCGGCGAAGAATCCCAGTCGACGCCCGCCGATACGGTGCCGGCGTCCCCCTCGACCGGCACCGGCCCGAACCCGGTGCCGCCGCCCGTGCACGCGCGTCCGGCCGGCCGCCGCCCGCTGTGGGCTCGCCTGCTGGGCCGCCTGGTCGAGCCGTGGCTGTCGCTGAAGATCGAGCCGGAAGACCCAGGCCAGTACAACGATGGCCGTCCGGTCGTGTACGTGCTGGAAGACTACGGCCTGTCCAACGCGCTGATCCTGGACAAGGCCTGCCGCCAGGCCGGGCTGCCCTCGCCGCTGGTGCCGCTGGCCGGTGACCCGACCGGGCGCAAGCGCGCCTACCTGGCGCTGTCGCGGCGCAGCTCCAGCAACTCGCTGATTCCCGAGCAGCGCGGCGCCAAGACCCACTCCGATTCGCTGGCCAAGGTCCTGCAGGCGCACCGCGTGCGCGACGACCTGGATGTGCATCTGGTGCCGGTGTCTATCTTCGTCGGCCGCGCGCCGGACAAGCAGAGCGGCTGGTTCGCGGTGCTGTTCTCGGAAAACTGGGCGCTGGTCGGTCGCTTCCGCCGCCTGCTGGGCCTGCTGCTGAACGGGCGAAATACCATCGTGCGCTTCGCCCCGCCGATCTCGCTGCGAAGCACCGTGGACGAAGGCCTGGAGCCGGAGCGCACGGTGCGCAAGCTGCAGCGCGTGCTGCGTACGCACTTCCGGCGCATCCGTGAATCGGTGATCGGCCCGGACCTGTCGACGCGGCGCCTGCTGGTGGACCAGGTGTTGGCTGCCGAACCGGTGCGCGAGGCGATCGCCGCACAGGCCAAGCGCGACAATTCGAAGCCGGCCGATGCCTGGAAGAAGGCACACGCCTACGCCTGGGAAATCGCCGCGGACTATTCCAGCCCGGTCGTGCGCTCGGCCAGCTTCATGCTCAGCCACGTGTGGAACCGCATCTATGCGGGCGTGCTGGTGCACCACCTGGACAAGTTCAAGGCTGCCGCGCCGGGCCACGAAGTGGTGTACGTGCCCAGCCACCGCAGCCACATGGACTACCTGCTGCTGTCCTACCTGCTGTACGACCGTGGCATCGTGCCGCCGCACATCGTGGCCGGCATCAACCTGAACCTGCCGGTGGTGGGTACCCTGCTGCGCAAGGGCGGTGCGTTCTTCATCCGCCGCTCGATCCGCGGCAACGCGCTGTACTCGGCGGTGCTCAGCGAGTACGTCGCGCAGCTGGTGGCCGGTGGCTATTCGCTGGAGTATTTCGTTGAGGGTGGCCGGTCGCGCACCGGCCGCCTGCTGCAGCCCAAGGGCGGCATGATCTCGATGACGCTGCGTGCGTTCCTGCGCCAGCCGCGCAAGCCGGTGCTGTTCCAGCCCGTCTACATCGGCTACGAGAAACTGATGGAAGGCGGCAGCTATCTGGACGAACTGTCCGGCCGGCCGAAGGAAAAGGAGTCGATCTGGTCGCTGCTGTGGGGCATCCCCAAGGTGCTCAAGCAGAACTACGGCCAGGTGGTGGTGAACTTTGGCGAACCGATCGCACTGAACGACGTGCTGGCCGAGAAGGCGCCGGAGTGGAAGGGCGAGGCGGTGTCAGAGGACGAGAAGCCGGCCTGGCTGTCGACCACGGTGGATACGCTGGCCGAACGCATCCAGGTGCGCATCAACGGCGCCGCCGACGTCAACCCGATCAACCTGCTGGCGCTGGCCCTGCTGTCCACGCCGAAGCACGCGATGGGCGAGGCCGACCTGATCGCGCAGATCGAGCTGTGCAAGACCCTGCTGGTCGAGATGCCATATTCAGACCGGGTGACGGTGACCCCGCACTCGCCGGAGCGGATCATCGCCCACGCCGAGGAAATCAACGTCCTCACCCGCATCAAGCACCCGCTGGGCGATGTGCTCAGCGTCAGCGGCGATACCGCGGTGCTGCTGAGCTACTTCCGCAACAATGTGCTGCACCTGTTCACCGCCTCATCGTGGGTGGCCTGCTGCTTCCAGAACAACCGCCGCATGAGCCGTACCGGCCTGGTCCAGCTGGGCCGCACGGTGTACCCGTTCCTGCAGGCCGAGCTGTTCCTGCCGTGGAGCGAGGACGAGTTCGCCCAGCGCATCGACCAGACCATCAACGTGTTCGTGCGTGAGGGGTTGCTGCAGAACGTCAATGACGACGACGGCGGCATTCTGGCGCGCAACACCGGGCAGACCGACGAGGTGTTCCGCCTGCGCGCCATCGGGCACTCGCTGCAGCAGGCGTTCGAGCGCTACTACATCGCCATTTCGGTGCTGGTCAAGAACGGCCCCGGCGTGCTTGGCGCCGCCGAACTGGAAAGCCTGTGCCAGCAGGCCGCGCAGCGCCTGAGCCTGCTCTATGCGCCGGCGGCGCCGGAGTTCTTCGACAAGGCCCTGTTCCGTGGCTTCATCCAGAAGCTGCGCGAGCTGCGCCTGGTGTGGCCGGACGAGAACAGCAAGCTGCTGTTCGACGAGCGCCTGGATGCCTGGGCCAAGGATGCCAAGTTCATCCTCGGCCGCGAGCTGCGCCACACCATCGAGCGGGTCAGCCCGGAAGCGGCGCGCCCGGACGAGCCGGCACCGCAGGATTGAACTGAATCCTGCGGTGGGTGTGGACCTTGGTCCGCACACCTTCCCGTCGTGCCGACCAGGGTTGGCACGTACCGGAGCAGGAGGCCAACCCAGGTTGGCACCCACCTGAACCCGGCTCAGGCCGGCTCGTCGGGAATCTGCAGGCTCTCCAGCCTGGCGATGCAATCCTTCAACTGCAGCTTGCGCCGCTTCAGGCGCTTGGCTTCCAGTTCGTCCTCGCCGTTGGCTGCCATGCGGGTGATCTGTTCATCCAGCAGGCGGTGCTCGGCGCGCAGGGCGGCGAGGCGTTCGACGATCTCGGCGGGGTCGTAGGTGTCCACAGGTCCCGAGCATACACAGCGATGATGACCGCCGGGAGAGGGGAATACCGACCCCCGGCCGGGGCCGCTCCGAGCCGTTAGAATGGAGCCCATGAGTGCCGTGATTTCCCTTCCCGATCCCCAGCCGCGCGCCGCCCGCGATCCACGCGTGGCCGAGCGCGAGCAGCACAAGCTGGCCAAGCGCCTGCGCCGCCAGGTCGGCGAGGCGATCGCCGACTTCGGCATGATCGAGGCCGGCGACAAGGTCATGGTCTGCCTGTCCGGCGGCAAGGACAGCTACACCCTGCTGGACGTGCTGCTGCAGCTGCAGAAGAAGGCACCGGTGCCGTTCGAGCTGGTGGCGGTGAACCTGGACCAGAAACAGCCGGGCTTCCCTGAGCACATCCTGCCGGAGTACCTGGCTGGGCTGGGCGTGCCGTACCACATCATCGAGCAGGACACCTACTCGGTGGTCAGCCGGGTCATCCCGGAAGGCAAGACCATGTGTTCGCTGTGCTCGCGGCTGCGTCGTGGCGCGCTTTACAACTACGCCAAAACCCACGGTTTCACCAAGATCGCGCTGGGCCATCACCGCGACGACATGGTGGCCACCTTCTTCATGAACCTGTTCCACCACGCCAAGCTGGCGGGGATGCCGCCGAAACTGCGCAGCGATGACGGCAGGCACGTGGTGATCCGGCCGTTGGCCTACGTGCGCGAAAGCGACATCGTCGACTACGCGCAGGCACGCCGGTTCCCGATCATTCCCTGCAACCTGTGCGGCAGCCAGGAGAACCTGCAGCGCCGCCAGGTCGGCCTGATGCTGAAGCAGTGGGAAAAGGACCATCCCGGCCGCATCGAGCAGATCGCGCGCGCCATGGGCGACGTCCGGCCCTCGCAGCTGGCCGACACTACCCTGTTCGACTTCATGGCGCTGGGCCGTCGCGACGACGCGCCGCTGCCCGATGCCCATGCCTGGCTGGCCGGTTCCCCGGCCGACGCCGACGCAGATCCCGAGACGCCCACCGTTTAAGGTCGGTCGCCCTTCCTCTTTGCCATCCGGAATTCCATGTTCTTTCGCAACCTGACGTTCTTCCGTTTTCCGACCGCCACCGATTTTTCCGAAGTCGATACCCTGCTGCCGCACGCCGTGCTCAAGCCTGTTGGCGCGCTGGAAATGAACTCGCGCGGCTTCATCTCGCCGTTCGGCCGCGAGGAAAAGGAGCAGCTCTCCCACCGCATCGCCGAACACCTGTGGCTGACCGTGGGCGGCGAGGACAAGATCCTGCCGGCGGCGGTGGTCAACGACCTGCTCGAGCGCAAGCTGGAGGAGATCGAGGAGAAGGAAGGCCGCCGCCCGGGTGGCCGCGAGCGCAAGCGCATGAAGGACGACCTGCTGCATGAACTGCTGCCGCGCGCCTTCGTGAAGTCCTCGCGCAACGACGCCTTCATTGACCTGCAGCACGGCTATGTGGCGGTGGATACCTCCAGCCGCAAGACCGGCGAGTACTTCATGTCCGACATCCGCGGCCTGCTCGGCAGCTTCCCGGCGATGCCGCTGAACGCCGAAGTCGCGCCGCGCTCGATCCTGACCGGCTGGATTGCCGGCGAGCCGCTGCCGACCGGACTGAGCCTGGGCGAAGAGTGCGAGATGAAGGACCCGGTGGAAGGCGGCGCGGTGGTCAAGTGCCAGCACCAGGAACTGCGCTGCGACGAGATCGACAAGCACCTGGACGCCGGCAAGCAGGTGACCAAGCTGGCGCTGATCTTCGAGGACAACCTGTCGTTCGTGATCGGCGACGACCTGATCGTGCGCAAGCTGAAGTTCCTCGACGGTGCCCTGGACCAGCTGGAGCACGCCGACGAAGACGGCCGCCGCGCCGAGTTCGACGCCCGCTTTGCTCTGCAGAGCGCCGAGATCCGCCGCCTGTTCCTGTTGCTGGAAGAAGCCTTCAAGCTCAGCAAGGCTGACTGAACAGGCAGCGCGAAGGCCGCCGGTCATCCGGCGGCCCGAAGCGGCGCTATGCTGGGCGCATGAGCCGTCTGCTGCGCCGCCTGATCAGCCCGACCCCGCCCGCCACCGTACAGCGCGACACCGTTCGCCTGCGCCTGGAGGATGCCGAGATCGAGGTACTGCGCGTGCGTGATCCGCGTGCGCGGCGCATCAAGCTGAGCGTGGATGAGCGCGGCGCGCGCTTGACCCTGCCGCCGCGGGCAAGCCTGGCGATGGGCGAACGCTTCCTGGAACAGCACCGCGACTGGCTGGCACTGCAGCTGCGCCAGTACCAGGGCCAGGGCCTGCCGGCGCAGCTGCAGCCCGGCGAAGACGGCGTGCTGCCCCTGCGCGGCGAACTGCTGCCACTGCGCTGGCAGGAAGGCCGCTACGCGCGCCTGGAGATCGACGCGCACGGCGCCTGCGTGCAGTGGCCCACCCGTGGTGGTGACGCCACCCTGCGCCGTCTGCTGCGCGAGTTCTACGAAGCCCAGACCCGCGCCGACGTCGGCCGCTGGCTGCCGAAGTACCTGCCCACTCTGCCGCGCGCCCCCAGCCGCCTGCGGCTGAAGGTGATGTCCTCGCAATGGGGCTCGCTGGCCCCCGACGGCAGCATGGCACTGGACCTGGCCCTGGTGCTCGGTCGTCCGGAAGCGTTCGAGTATGTGCTGGTGCACGAGCTCTGCCACCTGATCCAGCCCAATCACTCGCCTGCGTTCTGGCACGAAGTGGAACAACGCTTCCCCGCCTGGCGCGAGCAGCGCGACTACTTCCAGCTGGAAGGCCGCAGGCTGAAGGCGATGCTTCGCCAGCTGCTGTAGAGCCGAGCCGATGCTCGGCTGACGCGCGTGGCGCAGATATCCAGCCCTCGCGATCGACAGCAGCCGAGCATGGCTCGGCTCTACAAAAGCGCGCGCAGCGCGCGACCCGCTCCTGCTCTTCCTTCTTCCTTCCGTGATGGGCACACAGGAAACTGTCCGTGGCCGGGCGGGGTGGGTTGCGCAGGGGCGTGAGCCGCATGGATGCGGCGACCGAGCTTACAAGGACGTACTTGCAGCGCCCCCTGCGCAATCCACCCCGGCCGGCCGAGCACGGCTTCTGATTTGAACGACCCACCACGAGGGGCTCAGCCGTTGGCCGAAACCCTCACCCCGCCCGCAGCGCCGCCGCCGCCGCCCACCGCGCCGCCACCCGCGGCGCCGTAATGCACACTGCCTGGTCGGTCACCGTCGTCACCGCACGCTCCAGCAGCTGGATATCCGCCTCATGCTGGCGCGCCACATGCGGGTCCTCGAAGAAGATCGCACGCTGGCAACGCCCCTCCAGTACCCGGTCGGCAATCTGCGCATCACCGCCCATCGGGCCGCTCTGGTAGCGCGTCACCCACGGCGTATCACGCGGCCAGCCCCGGCTCCAGGCCAGTTCGTTCAAACGCTGGCCGGTGGTGCCGGTCGCCACCCGCTCACCGAACCGGGCCAGCACATCGAAGTGCTCATCGGCGAAGGCCAGCATCGCCGGCTTCATCGCATCGTGCGCGATCAGCGCCAGCGTCTGGCCTTCGAACGCATGCAGGTCGTCGGCGCCGCCGTCTGCCGCCAGCCCGGCGTGGACGCGCTCCACTTCGACCCAGTCGCGTGCAGTGGCCACGGTCGAAATGAACGGCTTGCCGTGAATCACGCACTGGCGCTTCAGCGCCGTGGCTTCCGGAAATACCGAGGACGGATCGACCGGGTCGATCAGGTAGATCGCGCCATCCAGTGTCCGATCCGGACCCATGCCGACGACTTCGGCGACCAGCTTCATCAGGCCGCCCTCGCGTCCGTACGGGTAACGGTGCAGGCCCGCGTACCCGGTCAGGAAGCCTTGTCGTTCGATCGCGTCATGGGTGCGACCGACCGCATGCAGCGACACGCCCAGCTCGCGCAGGCCGGCCTCGCTGCTGCGCAGCCAACGGAACAGCGCGGCGCGCGCGTCGTGGTGATGAAGACGGTTGGCAGCCAGGCCGATGCGCATCGAACGCTCCGCAGTTACGGGTGAAGGCGGCAGTGTATGTCGGCATTCCCCTATCTGGATGCTTTTACAACTTTCTTCATTGCCGTCGGTCCGCACGTCGATAGCGTGGCAGGCAGCGGTACCGCAGCGCGGCCGTTCCTTCCGCCCGCGAGATGAGGATGCCTACCGTGAATGTCGCCGGCTTCCCGGCAGCCATTGCTGTCATGGCCAGCCTGCTGCTGGCTGCCACGGCCTCCGCCACGGGCTGCAGGACACCGCTGCGCATCGCCTGGCCTTCCGACCGCGCACCCTTGTCGTCCAGCGAACAGGGTGAGGCACGGGGGCTCGGCGCGGTGTACCTGGAGCTGTTGGGCCGGCAACGGCCACTGCAGCTGCTGCCCGTGCCGGCCGCCAGCGTGGACCGGGATGAGCTGCCGGCCGGCACCCAGGCGCTGCTGGGGTGGCCACGCTCGCAGCTGCCCGCCGGGTGGGTGGCCAGCACGCCCTACCTGCAGCTGCCACAGGTGATCGTCCGCCGGGAGGGTACGCCGCCGGTGCTGGGCCTGGAAGATCTGCGTGGACGAACCGTGGCCAGCCCCAGCCGGATGCCGCTGCAGGGGCTGCTGGCCGAGCAGGCAGCGGGTGCACAGCTGCTGCCACCGGCAGCGCTGGACGATGCGCTCCCGCTGCTGGGCACCGGATTGATCGATGCGGTCGTCGCCAACCTCGGCGACGTCGAGGCCGCGTTGCGCCGCTACCAGGGCGATGCACTGCTGATCGCTGCGCCGGCCGGTTTCGATGATGCCCTGGTGCTGGCGACCACGCCCGCCTGCGCCGATGTCATCGTCGGCTTCGAGCACGCGCTGTCGCAGCTGACCGATACCGAGCGCGAACAGATCCGCGCGGACTGGCTGCCGGACCGGCCGCGTAATTCCCCGTCATCGTCGCCCCTGCGCTGGCTGGTGCCGGCCTCGTTGATCCTGCTCGCCCTGGCGCTGGTACATGCCTACGGTTACTGGCGGGTGCATCGCGAAAGCGTGCGCCGCCGAGTCGTGGAGCAGCGCCTGCAGGAGGTGACTGCGAACCTGCCGGCGGTGGTCTACCAGGCGCGTCGGTCGGCGTGCGGTCACTACAGCTTTCCGCAGATCGCCGGCGACGTGCAGTCCCTGTTCGGAATCAGCGTGGAGACCGCGCGCATCGATCACCAGCGGCTGTTGGCCGCGGTCCACCCTGAAGACCGCAGCAAGGTGATGGCCTGTATCGAGACGGCTGCATTGGCGCGTGGCCCGATCGACGTCACTTTCCGCACCCGTTCACCACAGGGCTGGCGATGGGTGCGTTCGCATGGGCGGCCGTTGCCCTGCGACGACAGCGACGTCGAGTGGAGCGGCTACTGGATCGACGTCAGCGAGGTGCAGTCACGTACCCGCGCGCTGGCCGACGCGCGCCGCGAGGCCGAGCAGGTGGCACAGGCCAAGGCGCACTTCCTGGCCACGATGAGCCATGAGATCCGCACGCCGATGAGCACGCTGCTGGGCATGCTCGAACGGCTGGCGGGCAGCAGGCTGGAGCCACGCCAGCAGCAGGTGCTGGCCACGGTGGATGATGCGGCGCGGATGCTGCGGCAGATCCTCGACGATGTACTGCACAGCCAGCGCCTGCAGGGCGCACCGCTGCAGTTGCGGCCCACCGATCTGGCGGCACTGGTGCGCGCGGTGCAGCAGCTGCTGATGCCGGTGGCCGCCAGCCGCGGCCTGCACCTGCAGGTGGTGCTTGATCCGGAGATGCAGCCGGGATCGCTGGCCGATGGCCTGCGCCTGCGCCAGATCCTGTTCAACCTGGCCGGTAACGCACTGAAGTTCACCCGGCACGGCCACGTGGAACTGCGGTTGCAGGTACTGCAGCAGCATGCCCGCGGGCAGCGGCTGCGCCTGCAGGTAAGCGACAGCGGCGTGGGCATCAGCGAGGAACGACAGCAGGCGGTGTTCGCCGCCTATGCCCAGGCGGAGCGCTCGACCACGCGGCGCTTCGGCGGCAGTGGGCTGGGCCTGGCGATCTGCCGCGAGCTGGCAACCTCGATGGGGGCGGAGCTGCAGCTGCGCAGCTCCCCTGGGGAGGGCACCACGGTATGGATGGATCTGGACCTGGAGGCCTGCGAGGCACCCATGGCCGCACCTTCGGCGGCATCAGCGGATGAGCATCCATTGCCGGCGGCGTGCGTACTGGTGGTTGAAGACCATCCTACCAACCTGCAGCTGCTGGAGCAGCGCCTGTGCGCGCTGGGGCTGCGGGTCCACGCCTGTACCGATGGGCAGTCGGCGCTTGAAGCATGGCAGGCGCAGCCGTTCGAGCTGGTGATCACTGACTGCCACATGCCGGGCATGGACGGCTTCGCACTGGCGCGGGCGATCCGCGCTGATGCCTGCCCGGCACGTGCGCAGGTGCCGATCATCGCGCTCACGGCCAGCGTGATGGAAAGCACCCGCGAAGCCTGTCGCGCGGCTGGCATCGACCACTTCCTGGCCAAGCCGGTGGAGCCGCACGTGCTGCGGGCGCTGCTGGCGGTACTGCTGGCGCCGGACTCAGTGGGCCAGTAGCCGGACGATGCTGGCGGCGGCATCGCGGCCCTCGGCCACGGCGGTCACCACCAAGTCGGCACCGCGTACCGCATCACCACCGGCGAACAGGCGCGGATGCGCGGTCTGGAACGGCAGGCGATCCTTGCCTCCGGCCACGATACGGCCGTTGGACCGGCCTTCCACGCCGTGCTCGGCCAGCCATGCCGGAACGGTCGGCGAGAAGCCGAAGGCGATGATCACCACGTCGGCCTCCAGCAGCGATTCGCTGCCATCGATCGGCACCGCGTTCTGGCGGCCGTTCGCATCCGGCTCACCCAACCGGGTCTCGACCACGGTTACGCCGATTACTTCGTCATCGGCGCCGGCTTCGATCGACAGCGGCTGCCGGTTGAACAGGAAGCGCACACCTTCCTCGCGTGCATTGGCGACCTCGCGCGCGCTGCCGGGCATGTTTGCTTCGTCGCGGCGGTAGGCGCAGGTGACCTTGGCCGCGCCCAGCCGTATCGCGCTGCGCACGCAGTCCATGCCGGTATCGCCACCGCCGAGCACCACTACGCGCTTGCCGTTGAGATCGGGCAGGGCGATGGTGTCTTCCCAGCCGGCAATCGGCCGGCCCTTCGGATCATCACCACCGACGATGCGGCTGTTCTGCACCAGGAACGGCAACGCCGGCAGCACGCCTTTCAGGTCCTGGCCGTCGAGGCCGCCATCGGTGTAGCGGTAGGCGCCGGTGCCGACGAACACCGCATCGTGGGTATCCAGCAGCTGCTGCAGGCTGATGTCGCGGCCGATCTCCACGCCGAGGCGGAACTGCACCCCCATGCCCTCCAGCACGTCGCGGCGGCGACGGATCACGTCCTTGTCCAGCTTGAAGCTGGGGATGCCGAACTGCAGCAGGCCGCCGATCTGCTCGTAGCGGTCATAGACCACGGCGGCAATGCCGGCGCGAGCCAGGCGGTCGGCACAGGCCAGCCCCGCCGGACCGGCGCCGATCACCGCCACGCTGTGGCCGGTCGGCTGCACCGCGGCCAGATCCGGGCGCCAGCCACTGGCCAATGCGGTATCGACGATGTACTTCTCCACCGCGCCGATGGTGACCGCACCGAACTCCTCCAGCGTGCAGCTGCCTTCGCACAGCCGGTCCTGCGGGCACACCCGGCCGCACACTTCCGGCAGCGGGTTGGTGCTGTGGCACAGCGTGGCCGCCTCGTGGATGCGGTTCTCCTGCACCAGCTGAAGCCACTGCGGAATGGCGTTGTGCACCGGGCACTTCCAGCTGCAGTACGGGTTGCCGCAGTCCAGGCAGCGGCCGGCCTGGTACTGCGCGTCTTCCTTGCCGAACCTGCCGTACAGCTCACCCCAGTCGCCGGAGGTGCGCAGTTCCACCGGAATGCGCTGCGGCATGGTGCGGGGCAGGTCGAGGAACTGGAAAGCGTGCTTGCGGCTCATGGCGGGCTCTGTAATGCGAGGGGGAACGTTGCCGGCCAGCGGCCGGCACTACCGGAAAACATCACGCGGCGCGTCGCAGGGTTTCGGTCAGCGACTCGATGCTGGCGGCCTTCGGTTTGACCAACCAGAACTTGCCGATGTAATCGCGGAACTCGTCCAGGATCTGCTGCGCCCAGATGCTGCCGGTCAGCTCGCGGTGGCGGCCGATCAGGCGGTGCAGGTGCTGGCGATAGTTCTCGAAGCCCTCGGCGGACACGCGATGGATGTCGATCAGCTCGTGGTTGTAGCGGTCGACGAAATCGCGATCGACGTCCAGCACGTAGGCCAGGCCGCCGGTGAAACCGGCACCGAAGTTCAGCCCGACCTTGCCCAGCACCAGTACCACGCCATCGGTCATGTACTCGCAGCAGTGGTCGCCGGCACCCTCCACTACCGCCAGCGCGCCGGAGTTGCGTACCGCGAAGCGCTCGCCCGCCCTGCCCGCGGCGAACAGCTCGCCGCCGGTGGCGCCGTACAGGCAGGTGTTGCCGATGATGGCGGTGCTGCGTGCCTCGAAGCGGGCACCGCGCGGCGGTCGCACCACCAGGCGGCCACCGGCCATGCCCTTGCCGACGTAGTCGTTGGCTTCGCCTTCCACCTCCAGGTGCAGGCCACCCACGTTGAACGCGCCGAAGCTCTGCCCGGCGCTGCCGCGAAAGCGCAGTTCCAGCGGCGTGTCGGCCATGCCCTGGTTGCCGTGCGCACGCACCACCGCGCCGGCCAGGCGGGTGCCGATGCTGCGGTCGGTGTTGTGGATCAGGAAGCGATGCTCGCCGCCGCGCTTGTGTTCAATGGCGGAGGCAAGCAGGCCGTCCATCTGCGTGGCCAGGCTGTCCGGCGACTCGTACAGGCGCTGCGCGGCGCAGTGGCTGCCCTCGTAACGGGCATCGGCCAGCAGGCGCGACAGGTCCACGCGCACGCCGTCACGCGGCGCGGCCTCGATCTGCCGCAGCAGGTCGGTGCGGCCGACGATCTCTTCCAGCGAACGCGCGCCCAGGTAGGACAGCCAGCCACGCACTTCTTCGGCCAGCAGCCGGAAGAAGTTCTCCACGCGCTCCGGCTGGCCGATGAAGTGGTTCTCGCGCAGGCGTTCGTCCTGGGTGGCCACGCCGGTGGCGCAGTTGTTGAGGTGGCAGATGCGCAGGTACTTGCAGCCCAGCACGATCATCGGCGCCGTGCCGAAGCCGAAGCTGTCCGCGCCCAGCAGCGCGGCCTTGACCACGTCCAGGCCGGTCTTCAGCCCGCCATCGGTCTGCAGCAGGGTGCGCCCGCGCAGGTCGTTGGCCAGCAGCGCCTGGTGCGCTTCGGCCACGCCCAGCTCCCACGGCACGCCGGCATAGCGGATCGAGCTGACCGGCGACGCACCGGTGCCACCGTCATGGCCGGAGATGGTGATCAGGTCCGCACCGGCCTTGACCACACCGGCGGCGATGGTACCAACGCCGGCATGGCTGACCAGCTTCACCGATACCAGCGCGGTCGGGTTGACCTGCTTGAGGTCGTAGATCAGCTGCGCCAGGTCTTCGATCGAATAGATGTCGTGGTGCGGCGGCGGCGAGATCAGGCCGATGCCCGGCCGCGCGTAGCGCAGACGCGCGATCAGTTCGTTGACCTTGTGGCCGGGCAGCTGGCCGCCCTCGCCGGGCTTGGCGCCCTGCGCGACCTTGATCTGCAGCACTTCGGCATTGACCAGGTACTCGGCGGTAACGCCGAAGCGGCCCGAGGCGACCTGCTTGATCTTGCTGCGCTTCGCGGTGCCATAGCGGGCGGGATCCTCACCGCCTTCGCCGGAATTGCTGCGGCCGCCGAGGCGGTTCATGGCGATGGCCAATGCTTCATGCGCTTCCGGCGACAGTGCGCCCAGGCTGATCGCCGCAGTATCGAAGCGCGGGAACAGGGTACTGGCTGGAGCGACCTCGTCCAGCGGCACGGGCGTGGCCGCCGGCACCAGCTCCAGCAGGTCACGCAGCGCCGATGGCGGACGCGCATGCACCGCATCGCAGTACTGCTGCCACGCACGCGGGTCACCGCTGCGCGCCGCGCGCTGCAGGGTGGTCACCACGTCCGGGTTGTACATGTGGTATTCGCCGCCGTGCACGTACTTCAGCAGGCCGCCGACATCCACGCCCTGCTGCGCGTCCCAGGCCTGCGCGCACAGTTCGCGCGCGTCGGCATCCAGGCGGGCAAAGCCGGCGCCGCCGATGCGCGAGGCGGTATCGGGGAAGCACAGGTCCACCACTTCCGGTTCCAGGCCGATGATCTCGAACAGCTGCGCGCCGCGGTAGCTGGCCACCGTACAGATGCCCATCTTCGAGATGATCTTCGACAGGCCCTTGTAGATACCCTTGCGGTAGCGGCGGCCGATCTGCGATTGCTCGCCGCCCTTGCTGAGCTTGAGGATGCCGCGACGGCCCAGGTCGAACAGGGTCTGGTAGGCCAGGTACGGGTAAACCGCCGTGGCACCGAAACCGAGCAGGCAGGCCATGTGGTGCGGGTCACGTGCAGTGCCGGTCTCGACGATGAGGTTCACGTCGCAGCGCAGGCCCAGCCGAGACAGGTGGTGGTGGATGGCACTGGTGGCCAGCAGCGCATGCACCATCGGCCGCCCGGCCACCGGGTAGCGGTCGGACAGCAGCAGCATCACCATGCCATCGCGCGCGGCCTGTTCCGCTTCGCTGCAGATGCGTTCGATGCCGGCGCGCAGGCCTTCGTCTTCGCTGTAGGAAAGGTCGAGCAGGCGGTTGGCCTGCACGTACTGGTCCATCTTCAACAGCTGGCGCAGCTTGCGCTGGCTCAGTACCGGCGAATTGAGGATGACGTGGTTCACCGTCTCCGGGCCGGCATGGAAGATGTTGGTTTCCTTGCCGAGCTGGGTGGACAGCGACATCGCGCAGTCTTCGCGCAGCGGGTCGATCGGCGGGTTGGTGACCTGCGCGAAGGCCTGGCGGAAATAGTCGTACAGCGGGCGGCTGCGCTGGCTCAGCACCGCCATCGGCGTGTCGTCGCCCATCGAGCCGGTGGCTTCCTGCTCGGTCTCGGCCAGCGGCCGCAGCACCTGCTCCACCTCCTCGCTGCTGAGCTGGTACAGCTTGTGGTAGCTGCGCAGGGTGCCTTCGTCGAAGGGCTCTTCCACCAGCGACGGGTCGATCAGTTCGGTCTGCAGGTAGGTCACGCCCTGCTGCAGCCACTGCTTGTAGGGCGCGCGGCCGCGGTTGATGCGGTCGACCGCATCGGAATCGAGCAGGTCGCCACGCTTGAGGTCGATGGCCACCATCTCACCGGGGCCGAGCTTGCCCTTGCGCACCACGCGCTCGGTCGGCACTTCCCACACGCCGGCTTCGGAGGCGACCAGGAAGTGGCGGTCGGCGGTGAGCATCCAGCGCGCCGGTCGCAGGCCGTTGCGGTCCAGCGTACACACCGCATAGCGGCTGTCGCAGGCGACGATGCCGGCCGGGCCGTCCCACGGCTCGCTGTTGAGGCCGTGGAACTCGTAGAAGGCCGCCAGGTCCGGATCCTTGAATTCCAGCGACTGCGTGGCAGGCGGCACCAGGATGCGCAGCGCCTGGATCAACTCCATGCCACCGGCGACCATCAGCTCCAGCATGTTGTCCAGGCTCTGCGAATCCGAACCGTGCATGGAGATGACCGGGTCGAATTCACCAATATCGAAGCGCGGCGTCTTCCACACCTTGCTGCGTGCCTGCGCCCAGCGACGGTTGCCCTCGATGGTGTTGATCTCGCCGTTGTGGGCGAGCATGCGGAACGGATGGGCGAGCGGCCAGCGCGGCAGCGTGTTGGTGGAGAATCGCTGGTGGAACACGATCGCGCTGGAGGCCAGCTCGCGGCGCTGCAGGTCCGGGAAGAAGCGGCTGAGCTTGTCCGGCAGCACCATGCCCTTGTAGCTGATCGCATCCGGGGTGAGCGTGGTGACGTAGAAGTCGGCGTGATCGCGCAGCTGCTGTTCGCTGCGGCGGCGGGCCAGGAACAACGCCAGCGCGAAGCCGGCATCATCCTGGCCAACCCCCGCATCGACGAACACCTGCTCGATGCGCGGCAGCGTGTCGCGCGCCAGTTGGCCGCAGACGCTGTCGTCGGTCGGTACCTCGCGCCAGCCAGCGACCTTGCAGCCCACCGCTTCCACCTGCGCCTGCAGCTGCGCGCGGCAGGCCTGCGCCGCGTCGGCGTCGTGCGGCAGGAATACCAGGCCGGCGGCGAAGCGTGTGGCGACGGCAATGCCGGCTTCGCTGGCCAGCAGTTTCAGGAACGCATCGGGGCGGCGCAGCAGCAGGCCGCAGCCATCACCGGTCAGGCCATCGGCGGCGACACCGCCACGGTGGGTCATGCGCGAAAGCGCGGCGATGGCGGTATCAACCAACAGGCGCGATGGTTGATCGTCGAGCTGGGCGACCATGCCAAATCCACAGGCATCGCGCTCGGAGCGCGGGTCGTAAAGCCCTTGGCGGTTGCGGGGGGCCATCTCTACCTCGATGCGTATAGGGTTGGCGGCGACACTCGTCCCCGCTCATTCCCTGGAGCGCATCGTGAGGCCACCGGATGCCTCGACTAGATCACAGGTTGCTGCAACGCCGCAATACACGGTTGCAGGTGCAACAGAACGCGCCGGCAACCCAGTGCCGGCGCGGGGCGGGACTCAGCCGCAGCGCACGCCGCTGATGGCGCCCTTGGCGTCCACTTCGATGTTCAGGCGGTCGCCGAGGAACTCCATCGTGGCCACATCATTGGGCTTGAGCACGCGTACCTGGCTGGCGCCTGCATCTTCCTGCGCCTGCTTGCCCAGCGCATCGGTGTAGGCCTGGCCGACCAGGCTCTGCACCTGGCTGGCATCGCAGGTGCCGACCGGCGGCGCCTCGATGGCCTTGCCGGCTTCGTCGGCCGGTGCCTTGGCGGCTTCGGCCGCCTGCTGGGCGTGGGCCGTGGCCGAATCCTGTTCATCCAGCGCCGGTGCCTGGCAGGCGGTCAAGGCCAGCACGGCCGGCAGCAGCAGGGCGGAGAGCGAACGGGCGCGAATCGGGAACGACATCATGACTCCGGAAGGGGTTGTGAAGACCCGAGCATAGCGGCGAACCGGCCCTCACGTGTTTGTCTTGTGTTATCGACAGGATCGCGGCACGGCGACCGCGACACTACTGGCATGCCGACCGCCTCCACTCCCGAACGACAGGCCGCGCGCGCGGCCGGCCTGCGCTATGTCGACGACACCCAGCCGGGCATCAGCCGGCGCCGCGCCGGAAAAGGTTTCAGTTACCGCGATGCTGATGGCCACGCGATACGCGACGCCACCACCCTGCAACGCGTCCGCGCACTGGCGATTCCACCGGCCTACACCGCGGTGTGGATCTGCGCCCACGCCAACGGCCACCTGCAGGCCACAGGCCGCGATGCGCGCGGGCGCAAGCAGTACCGTTACCACCCCGACTGGGCGAAGGAGC
The DNA here is from genome assembly GCF_029839005.1 of Stenotrophomonas sp. GD03958. Taxonomy (NCBI): domain Bacteria; kingdom Pseudomonadati; phylum Pseudomonadota; class Gammaproteobacteria; order Lysobacterales; family Lysobacteraceae; genus Stenotrophomonas; species Stenotrophomonas sp. GD03958. The sequence continues at coordinate 23,869 of NZ_JAOBZT010000027.1, forward strand.
GCGACGCCGGCAAGTTCGACCGCATCATCGCCTTTGGCGAGGCCTTGCCCACGCTGCGGCGGCGGTTGTCGCGGGATCTGAAACGGCCGGGTTTCCCTAAGGAAAAAGTGCTGGCCATGGTGGTCGCGTTGCTGGCCGACACCCTGGTGCGGGTCGGCAATGAGACCTATGCGCAGCAGAACCGGTCATTCGGACTGACCACACTGCGTAACCGTCATCTGGAGCTGCTGCGTGGCGGCCGGGTGCGCATGCGTTTCCGCGGCAAGTCCGGGCAGCTGCAGGAGGTGACCGTGGGCGACCGCAGGCTGGGGCTGCTGGTGCGGCGCCTGCAGCAGCTGCCGGGGCAGGCGTTGTTCCAGTACCGCGATGACGACGGTGCGCTGCAGCCGGTCGACTCCGGTGCGGTGAACGACTACCTGCGCGAGGTGATGGGCGAGGACTTCACTGCCAAGGATTTCCGCACCTGGGGCGGGACCGTCGCGGCGGTGCAGGCGTTTGCTGCCACCGAGCTGCCGGAACCGGCCAGCCGGCGTGCGCTGGCGCAGGCACAGCGCAGCGTGGTGTGCCAGGTGGCGGCCCGGTTGGGCAACACGCCGGCGGTGTGCCGCAAGGCCTATATCGACCCGTGCGTGTTCGTCGGCTGGGAGCGCGGTGAACTGGCCAAGCTGGCCGGCCTGCGCGGGCCGCGCCAGTGGGAGCAGGCCACCCTGCGCGTGCTGCGCAGGGCACGCCGGCTCAGCCGCAGTCGTCAGCCGCAGTAGATCGCGACGATATTGTTGGTGCGGCCCTTCTCGATGGTCAGGCGGTCGCCGCCTTCGCTGGCCGGTGGCACCCGCGGGCCGTCGTGGCGCAGGACCCGCACGTGCAGGCTGTCGCTGTCCACGCGTGCACGGGCCACAGTGGCGTCCGAGGCGGCCAGGCCCACCGCGCCGCGCACCCTGTCGCTGTGGCACTGGCCGGAAATCACGCCATCGATCGGCTGCACCTGGGCCATCGGTGTGCTGCTGCAGGCGGCGAGGGCAAAGCAGACGGCGGCGGTGGCGATGGCATGTTTCATGGAGGCGTTCCCTGTGTGGTTGCGTGCAGGGTGCGACGGCGCACGTGGTGGCGGAATGAATGCCGTGCACATCGTGGACACGGCGCGCTCACTGCCGCCAACAGCGTGCGTAGAGAGACTGCAGGTGCGGCGCGCGCCGCCCCCCCGGTAGTGTCGGCCGCTGGCCGGCAGCCCCGTTCCCTCCCGAGGAGACCTGCATGGCCACCACCAAGAAGACACCCGCCCGCCGAAAGGCATCGCCGAAAGTGCGTAAAGGCAGCACCCCGGCCAAGGCGGTCGCCGACCCCGATCGCCCGCGAGTAGTGAAGACCGCGACCCGCAAGGCGGCCGCCAGCGATCCGCGGGCAGCACGCGTCGCGGCCCGGCAGCGGCGCCTGCAGGACCAGGAGAAGGCCAAGGACGCCCGGGCGGCCAGCAAGGCCACGAAGAAGACCGCGACCCAGGCCGGCGCACGGCGCCAGCCGGAGGCGATGCCGGCGCAGCAGCTGGCCAAGCCTGGGCATGAGCACGAACTGGAGCTGGCGCCCCGCTTCCTTGCACCCGACTACGCGGGCAGCGGCAAGCTGCAGGGCATGCGTGCGATCGTCACCGGTGGCGACTCCGGCATTGGCCGTGCGGTGGCGGTGCTGTTCGCACGCGAAGGCGCGGACGTGGCCGTGCTGCACCTGGACGAGGCCGAGGACGCGGACATCACCCGCCAGCACGTGGAGCGCGAAGGCGGTCGCTGCGTGGTGATCGCCGGTGACGTGCGCGATCCGCGCTTCTGCGACAAAGCGGTGAAGCAGGTGGCCAAGGCGTTCGGCGGCATCGACATCCTGGTCAACAACGCCGCGTTCCAGCTGCACTGCGAGCGGCTGGAAGACCTGGAAGACGCGCACCTGCAGGAGACCCTGCAGACCAACATCGGCGGTTACATCCAGATGGCGCGCGCGGTGCTGCCGCATCTGGGCGAGGGCGCCAGCATCATCAACACCGGTTCGGAAACGGGCATCTTCGGCAGCAAGGCGCTGATCGACTACTCGGCCACCAAGGGCGCGATCCATGCGTTCACCAAGTCGCTGGCCAGCCAGCTGCTGCCACGTGGCATCCGGGTGAACTGCGTGGCGCCGGGGCCGGTGTGGACGCCGCTGAACCCGGCCGACAAGCAGGCCGAGGACGTCGCCCAGTTCGGCAAGGACAGCGACATGGGCCGGCCCGCACAGCCGGAGGAACTGTCGCCGGCCTACGTGTTCCTGGCCTCTCCGGCCTGTGCCAGTTACATCAGCGGGGTGATCCTGCCGGTGATGGGCGGTCCACGGGGGTGAGACGGGGCTGCCGGCCGCTGGCCGGCAGCCTCAAGGCGCGGTCACCGCAGGCGCATAGAAATCGGCAATGCGTGGAATGAACTGCTGTGGATTGGCACCGACCAGGTTGGTCAGCACCACCACCGCCACGCCGCGCTCGGGATAGACCACGAACGCCGCACGCGCACCGCCGATACCTGCCACCTGCAGGTCGGGCGATGCGCGCAGTACCGGCCAGCCCCCCGCCCACGGGCCGGCACGGCCATCCGCCAAGCGCTCTGCGCTCCACATCCGCCGCAGGGCCGCCTCCGGCAGCAGGCGGCCTTCGGTCAGCGCGGCCAGCCAGCGCGCGGTGTCGTCGGCGGTGGTGAGGATGCCGCCACCTGCCCACAGCGAAGGCGGTATGTCGTAGAACCAGTGCGACAGGCGCGGCGGTGCATCGGCCGCGTCGGTGGCACGCGGGGCCAGGCTGTACATCGTCGCCGCATCCGGAATCAGGTCGTAGCTGTCGCCGAAGGTGGTGCGTGCCATGCGCGCGCTGCTGAACTGGCCGGTGGCGAGGAAACGTTCGTAGGGCATGCCGGATTGCTTCGCGATGATCCGTGCCAGAAGAACGTAGTTGGTCTGGTTGTAGGCGAAGCGCTGCCCGGGCGCTGCTTCGAGTGGCCGGGTCGTCACCGCCGCCCATGCCTGTGCTTCGGAACCACCGCCCAACAGCCCGTTCGCATCAAGGATGTCCGGAAGGCCGGAGGTATGCGCCAGCAGCTGGTGTACGCGTACGTCTCTCCACGCTGGTGGAAGATCATCCAGGTAACGTGAGGCCGGCGCGTCCAGATCCAGCTGCCCCTGCTGAGCCAGCTGCGCGGCGGCTACGCCGGTGAACGCCTTGGTGGCCGAGTTGAGCGGGAAGCGGGTGTGGCGCGAGGCAAGCACGCCGTTCTCGACGTTGGCCAGGCCGTAGGCTTCAGACAGCACGATCTGCCCGTCCTTGACCACCGCGACCTGCAGCCCGGGGATGCGCTGCTGCATCATGATCTGGCGGATCAGGCGGCGGGTCTGGTCGTTGGCATGGTCCTGGCTGGCAGAGACGGCGGTGAAGGGCAGGGCACTGATGAGCATGAGCACGACTCGGAGCATTGGACGGAACATGCGGAATTCCAGCGGGCGTTGCGGATCGGATGCGGACAGCGCGCCAAAGGTTTAAGTGCTCGGCGCCGCTACCGTTCGTCGGCCCATGACTTCCGGGGGGTTGACTACAGCTGTCGTCAAGCTGACAGTGGCGACACGTGTAGTCAAGGGAGTGGTGTCATGCGTGGCAAGACCATCGGGGACCAGGAGCTGGCCCTGCTGCAGTACATCGATGAACATGCGCCGGCCAGCGTCGGCGAGGTCGCCAGTGGATATGGAGAGGCCCGAGGCCTGGCCCGTTCCACCGTGCTGACGATGATGGAGCGGCTGCGGGCGAAGGGGTATCTTCAGCGCCGGCAGCAGGACGGCGTCTACCGCTACCAGGCCACCCGTGGCCCGCAGAGCGTGCTGCAGGGTGCCGTGGCCCAGTTCGTCGACAACACCCTGCAGGGCTCGGTGTCGCCGTTCGTGGCCTACCTGTCGCAGCGCCAGCAGGTCAGCGACAACGAACTGGCCGAGCTGGAAGCGCTGGTCGCCCAACTCCAATCGCGTCGCCACGAGGGCTGAGCCATGGACACCACGATGCTGATCCCGATGCTGGAACGGCTGGGCTGGACCAGCCTGCAGACCGTACTGCTGGTGGCGCTGGTGTACGGCCTGTGCCGCGTGCTGCCGTCGCTGTCGGCGGCCACCCGCTGCCGCCTGTGGTGGCTGGTCTCGCTGCAGGCCGTGCTCGGCCTGTTCTGGAGCCAGCCGTTGCAGTTGCCCTGGCTGCCGGCCCCGCAGGCGGTGGCGATGACCGCAACCGACGTGGCCGCTGACATGGTCTACCCGCTGGCCCCGGAGGCCTCGGCACAGTTGCTGGCCGCGATGCCGATGCCTGCAGCGGACGTGCCGGCAGTGGCGTGGTGGGCCGTTGCACTGGCTGCGCTGTGGGCATCCGGCGTGCTGCTGATGGCGCTGCGCACCTTGGGTGAGTGGCGCCGCTGCCGCGCACTGCTGGCTGCGGCCTATCCCTGCGAGGACGAGGCGCTGGTACAGGCGCTGCAGCTGGCCTCCGATGCGCACGGCGTGCGTCCTGCGCCGCGGTTGTGGATGAGCACGCAGGTGGACGCACCGCAGCTGGTCGGGCCGTTCCGCCCGGTGCTGCTGCTGCCGGCCGGCGACAATGCCCTGCAGGGCGATGCGCTGGACCTGGCCCTGACCCACGAACTGCAGCACCTGCAGCGGCGTGACCTGCAATGGGGCCTGCTGCCTGCACTGGCCCAGCACCTGTTCTTCTTCCACCCGCTGCTGCGCCTGTCGGTGCGTGAATATGCACAGGCGCGCGAGGAAGCGGTGGATGCAGCGGTGGTTGGCCAACATGGCGCCAGCCGCCAGGCCTATGGCCGCCTGCTGCTGCAGTTGGGCGTGGCCCCGCAGCCGCATCTGGGCGTGGCCAGCGCCGCACCGAGCACCACCAGCCTCAAGCGTCGCCTGCTTTCGCTGCAGTCGCCCCGGTCCTGCCCGCGTCTGCTGGCGGTGGCGCTGACCGCTGCGGTGGTGGTGGTGGGCGTGGCGCCGATGCGGCTGGTCGCAGCGCCGGTGCCGCCCGCCCCGCCCGCCCCTCCGGCCGCGCCGAAGGCCGTGGCGCCGCCACCGCCTAAGGCCCCGGAAGCACCGTCCGCACCGCCGGCGGCCGCGGCTGCCCCAGCGGCACCTGCCGCACCGGCAGCCCCGGCCGAACCTGCTGACGCGACCGGGCCCGACGATGCCGACGTGGCCGACGTCGACGATGCCACCGGCATGGCCGAAGACGATGAAGGCACGGCGTCGGCCGCCCGCTCCATCACCACCTACGGCCGCCTGGACCTGGGCAAGTCGCCCCGGGAGGCTTTTGTGCTGGTCGATGGTGATTCGACTTTCGCCAACGGCGGCATGGACGACGTGACGGTGGCCCGCAGGCAGCTCGGCAAGGGCCCGGCGCTGTGGTTCCGCCAGGGCGACAAGCGCTATGTGGTGCGCGACCCGATGCTGATCCAGAGCCTGCAGCGTGCCTACAGTGGTGCCGCAGAGCTGGGTCGCCAGCAGAGCGAACTGGGCCGCCAGCAGAGTGCGCTGGGCCGCCAGCAGGGCGAACTCGGCAGGCAGATGGGTGAGATGAGCCGCCTGCAGGGCGAGGAGTCGCGCCGCATCGCACTGATTGCCGCCGAGGCTGCACGCAATGCGATGGCCGCCCACGACATCAACCGTGAGGCCGCCGCGGAAGCGGCGAAGGCAGCGCGCGGTGCAACCGGCGATATGGCCGTTGCGCGTGAGGCTGCACGCGAGGCCGCCGCCGAGGCACGTCGTGCGATGCAGGAAGCCCGCGGCGAGGCCACGCAGTCCGGCCGCACCCGTGACATGCGGCGTCTGGCCAACCAGCAGTCTGAACTGGCCAGCCGCCAGGCGGCACTGGGCAGCCAGCAGGCCGCGCTGGGCGAGCGCCAGGCACGCGTGCATGCGCAGGCATCGCAGCAGGCACAGCAGGTGATCGCGCGTGCACTGGCCAGCGGCAAGGCCGAGCAACTCTGATCGGTAGTGCCGGCCGCTGGCCGGCACTACCCCGGGTCGATCAACCGCAGCTGGCGCGCTCGATGCGGTTCTGCGCATCCACCTGCACGGTCACGCGGTCCTGGCGGAAGTCCATGGTCACCGCCATGCCTGGCTTGACCACCCGTGCACCGCGCGCGCCGCTGGCGGCCACCAGCTTCTTGATGGTGGCTTCGTCAGCCGTCTTGCCGGTGAAGGCCTCGAGCGCCTCCGGCCTGCATTCGTGCGCGGCGTCGGCCACGGGCGCTGGCGCGGGATCGGGGGCGGTGCTGCTGCCGGCGTGGCTGCAGGCGGCCAGTGGCAGGATGGCAAGCAGGGCAAGCGGATTGAGGCGCATCGTCGAGCTCCAGGCATGGATGGTGGCGGCAGTGTCACCGCTGCCACCGTCAGGGCATGTCAACGCTGCCCCGTGTCATTACTGCCCGACCAGCGCCAGTGTCTCGCGCTCGCGCTGTTCCTCGCGCACCAGCCGCTGCAGCAGCAGGGCCAGCGTCACCACGTCCTGATGATTGTGATCGGCCACCCGGCGCAGGTTCACGGCGTCACCGCCACGCAGGAAGCGCAACCATGCTCCCGGTGCCTCCGAGCCCGGCAGGTCGTCCTCGCGCACCACGCGCAGCAGCTGGCGTTCGATGGTGGACAGCCTGCAGTTCTCCCAGGTGCCGCGATAGCGCCGGCGGGTGGGGTAGAGCAGGTCCACATGGTCCAGCGCCGTGATCGGATCGCGTTGGCGCGCCAGCCGGTAGCGCGCCTTCAGAAGCGGCGCATCGTAGCTGCGGCCGTTGTAGCTGCAGAACACGGTGGAGGGCTGCAGCCAGCTGGCGAAAGTGGCCAGCATCGCTTCTTCCGCAGCCATGGTGGACATCAGCAGCTGGCGGATGCGCAGGCCTTCGCCACGCTGCGGGCACACGTACCAGTCGGCCGCGCCGATCATGAAGGCACGCGTGCCGGTGCCACCGGCCAGGCCGGTGGTCTCGGTATCGAAGAACAGCAGGTCGCGCGCAGCTACGTGCTGGTCCTCGCGCTTGGCGAAGGCCAATGACAGCGGGGCGGTCGGGATTGGTTGCGGCTGCAGCGATTCGATCAGGAACAGGCCCGGTGCGATCTCCTCGCCGGGCAGCTGACGATCCTGTGCGCTGGCGCGTGCCGGCGTGGTACTGCCGCGGGAGCGCAGGCCGAGCAGGCGATGCAGGCTGCCTGCTTCCGGCCGACGCAGCGGTACGGGTGCCGGTGCGGAGGCCGCAGTGCCGGTCGGCTTGTGGCGGATTTCCTGTTCGACCCAGGCGAACACCGAACGTTCGGCCGGTGGTTGCCGCGCATCGTTGGCGGCCACGGGTGCCGGTGGCGCAGGGGGCACGTCCGGCGCGGCCGGTGTGCTCGCCTTCGGGTCGCCGGCCTGCTTCCGCAGCAGGCGCAGCTTGTCCAGGCTCAGGCTCACGGTGCCAGCAACTCCATCGGCTCGCGCGTGGTGATCACCACGTCGGCCACATGCTGGCAGGCGTCGGCATCGAACAGGTCGAGCACGCGCAGCGCCAGCGTGCGCGGCGAAGTCTCATCGTCTTCCTGCGCGGCCAGCACCGGGCCCACGCAGGCCGGGCAGCCAGCCTTGCAGTCGCAGCGCTGCACCAGTTCGCGCGCGCGCTGCACCAGCTCGGTCTGGCGTTGCCACAGCGGTTCGCTGAGGCCGACACCGCCGGGGAAATTGTCGTACAGGTACACGGTGGGCACGAATTCCTGCAGCAGCTCCACTCCAGCGGGATCGCCCTCGCTGCCGCGCAGCTGGCCACGGCCACTCTGGTCGGCGATGGCGAACCAGGAACCATCGCCGTTGCCGACCGACTTCTGCAGGTCGCGCGCATCGGCCATCACCGCCACGGTGGCAACGATGTGCAGCGCGTAGGCGGCGCCGAGAAAACCATCCAGCGCATCCTGCTTGCTGGCGAACGCACGCAGCAGCAGCGCCTGAGGCAGCTGCCACCACACCGCCGTGGTGTGCAGTTCCTGGTCAGGCAGGTTCACCGGGCCGTAGCCGATGTTTTCGTGGGTGTAATAGCGGATCTTCTTGTAGCCGGCCACGCGACGCACCACGTGCACTTCGCCATGGTGCGAATCGCCACGGCCGGCCACGCCACCGTCGAAACGGTCCAGCACCTTGAGCTTGGTGAAGTCGATGCTGTCGGTGTAGTAATCCACATGCGTGCGGGTAACGTAGGCCTTGCGGCCCTCCCAGTCCAGCGTCTCCACCTGGTAGGGCGTGGACTGCACCATGTGGATGGCGCCCTCGTACAGGGTGAGTGCGGCGGCGGAATAATCGACCTCGGCGATGATCTGCTGGCGGCCATCGCTGCGGTCGACCACCACGAAGTTGCCGTCGGCCACCGCGCGCAGGCTGACCGCATTGGCGGGATAACTGTCGGCAATCCATTCCCAGCGCTCGCCTTCGCGGTGGATCACTTCGGTCTCTGCCAGAGCTTCCAGGAATACCTCCGGATCGATCGGGCCGAAGCCATCGCCAACCCGGAACGGCAGTTCGAAGGCTGCGCAGCGGATGTGGTCGAACAGGATCAGCGGCTGGTCAGGTGCAATGCGTGCATGTTCGGGCGAGGCCTCGGCGAAGAAGTCCGGATGCCGCACCACGTACTGGTCCAGCGGCTGCGAGCTGGCCACCATCACCCCCAGCGCGGGCTGCTGGCGGCGACCGGCACGGCCAAAGCGCTGCCAGGTGGCGGCCACGCTGCCGGGGTAGCCATTGAGGATGACCACGTCCAGGCTGCCGATATCCACGCCCAGCTCCAGTGCCGAGGTGCTGACGATGCCGTCGATGTTGCCGGCGCGCATCGCCCGTTCGGTCTCGCGGCGCTCGGTGGGCAGGTAGCCACCGCGGTACGCCCGGATGCGCGGCGGTTTGCGCGGGTCGTGATCGAAGATGTCCTTCAGGTACTTGGTCAGCACCTCCACCATCAACCGCGTCTGCGCGAACACCAGGGTCTTCAGCCCGGACTTGATCGCGATGCGCGCGATGCGGTTGCTCTGCGACCGCGCCGAGGCGCGCAGGCCCAGGTCCGGATTGATCACCGGCGGGTTCCACAGCAGCACCTGTTTCGGCCCGCTGGGCGCGCCGGATTCGGTGATGGCGGTGACCGGCGCCTCGATCAGCGCCTCGGCATGTGCCTGCGGGTTGCCGATGGTGGCCGAGCACAGGATGAACTGCGGTTGCACGCCGTAGAACGCGCAGATGCGCTTGAGCCGGCGCAGCACGTTGGTGACGTGGCTGCCGAACACGCCGCGGTAGGTGTGTACTTCGTCGATGACGATGTAGCGCAGGTTCTCGAAGAACTGCGCCCACTTGGTGTGATGCGGCAGGATCGCCTGGTGCAGCATGTCCGGATTGGACACCACGATGTCGCCATGCAGGCGGATCGCCTGGCGCGCATCACCCGGGGTATCGCCATCGAAGGTGAAGGCCTTGACGCCCAGATCGCCAGCACGGTTGAGTTCCAGCAGCTCGGCCACCTGGTCCTGTGCCAGCGCCTTGGTCGGGAACAGGTACAGCGCCTTGGCCTTGTCCTGCATGGCCGCGCTGACCACGGGCAGGGTGTAGCACAGCGACTTGCCGCTGGCGGTGGGGGTGACGATGGCCACGTGCTCACCACGCTGGCTGGCCTCCCAGGCCTCGGCCTGGTGGCTGTAGAGCTGCTCGATGCCGCGTGCCTTCAGGGCCGCGGCCAGGGCCGGCGGTACCGCATCGGGAATGGGGGCATAGCGGCCCTCGCGGCCGGGAATGGCAAAGCTGCCGGTGATGCGGTCCTGGTAGCGGCGCTGCAGGCGCGCGCTGAGCAGGGCGCCGTCACGGGCGGGCAGGCCATCGCGGGTGGCGAGCTTCTGCTCGGCATCGGCGGTGCGCTTGGCGAGTTCGTAGGCCATGGAAGAGGAAGCGGGGACGGATTGCGAGGGGTCACATGGCACCACATCCACGTCTCAGGATGTGAGACATCGCGCGCGAAGGGCGTGAACCGTTCATTGCCACGGGTCCGGACGCTGCGCGATGTCCGCGTCAAGCGCCTCGCTGCGGCGGAGGAACTGCACCATGGATGCCGTCCCCATCCCCCGGGGGAAATGAAGTTCGTTGCAAACTTCGGTGCCCGGTCCGCGCAGCGACGATGCGTGACACACCCTGAATGCCCCCGCCGATGCCAACGAAATCTGAAGCCCGCATCCGTATCCTTGTTCACTGGACGCAACCAACAGGGTGGATGGCTGTGGCACGACCGGGAACGCAGGGAGCACTGCTGGCCAGCCTGTTGCTGGCGGGCATCGCGCAGGCGCAGCAGTCGGTGCCTGCGTCTGGTCCTGCGCCTGCACCTCCTGTAGATGCGCCGGCCGCACCCCCCGCGCCGATCTCCACCGCCCCGCCACAGGACGGCATCACCACCTTGGGAGAAGTTCGCGCGCTCAAGCCGGATGACGAGCCGGTGGACCTGTACCGCTTCAAGAACCCGGTGAAGTTCGGCGACAACCGCTTCAGCCGTGACTGGAGCGAGCCGCCGTCGCCGGAGCAGGTCAGCATGGGCGGCGGCTACATCATGATGGGCGTGGTCAAGGGTGTGATGGCGGCAGCCAAAGGCATCAACAAACTCACCGGCGGGCCGGACCAGATCCAGGCGGCCGTGGCGCGGCCACCGCCAGAGCTCAGCGCCGAACAGCAGCAGCGCGCGCTGCGGTTCTCACAGGAGCAGGATGCCGGCGACACAGCGCCAGTGAAGTAGGCCGGTATATGCTGCTGGCAGCCCACCGGTAATGCTGTCATGTCCCTGCGTTCGTTCTGCCTGCTGGCCGCGTTGCTGCCGGCCTCCGCCTTCGCGTCCGATATCGCCGATGGCGGCGCCTGCCGCAATGGCGCATTCCCCTCCGAACAGAGCCGGTTCGCGCTGGCGCGGGTGGTCGATGTACCGCGCCTGTACCTGCTCGGCGACATGGATGGCTGCCCCGCCAAGGGCGAACCGGCCTGCCGCCAGCGCAGCTATGTGGTCAACGGCGATACGGTGGTGACCGGTCGCGACCTGGGCCGTTACCGCTGCGCGTTCTTCCCGAACAGGGTGGGTGGCAGCGCCGGTTGGGTCGACCGCAGCAAGCTGCAGGCGTTGCCGGTGGTCGTGCCAGCGCTGCAGGATTGGGCGGGCCACTGGAAAGATGGCGACAACGGCCTGCGCATCACCGTGCAGGGTGGACAACTGCACGTGGATGGCGACGCCTACTGGCCCTCCGCCAACCCCACGCCGGAACAGCGCCCGTATGGGCCGAACCTGGGCCAGGTGGAAGCGCGTGCCATACCGCAGGGTGCCGATGTCGAGTTCGCCGAGGACACGTGCCGGGTGCGCGTGCACTCGCTGGGTGAGGTGCTGATCGTGGCCGACAACAGCGAATGCGGTGGCATGAACGTGCGTTTCAACGGTGTGTACCGGCGCGCCGGAAAACGTTGAATGGCGCACGAGGATTGGGGCCAGTAGATCCACGCCACGCGTGGCTGCTGCCCGCGATTCAATCGATGCGGTCAGCGCCGCCGCTCCAGCCACCACAGCAGCGAGGCGCACAGCACGAACGCCAGCCACCACGGCCAGCGCGAGCCCGGCACGGGTTGCACCACCGACGCGTCTGCCAGCGTGCTGGCAGCCAACGCCCGCGTGGTCGCATCGATCATCACCTGTCGATGCAGCGTCGGTGCATCCTTCGGGTCGAACACATAGCGCCAGACAACGCTGTCGCCATGCTGCAGGCGTTGCCAGCCTGCCTCACGGGGCCACCAGCCGGCGCAGCGCAGCGCCGACGCCGTGCCATCGACGATCAGGGGCACGTCGTCGCCGCGTTTGTTGAAGGCCTGCAGTGGTGCCTGCACACCGCACAGCGCCTGTCGTTCACCTGCCCAGGCGATCGGCTGCGGTGACCACAGTGCATCAGCGCTGTCCTGCGCGCGTGCCAACGTGGCCACCGCGTCGCTCCAGAGTTCGCCGTGGCGGTCATCGCGGCCGGCCAGCACCCAACGCCAGCTGTCGGTGATGGGCAGCAGGCCGATGCGGCCCTTGCGGACCGCGCGCCAGCCACCGATGGCGTTGCCAGCTCGATCGTGCAGCAGTGCGCTGCCGCCCGGCGCCTGCAACGCCAGTGCTTCCAGCGAAGGCAGCGCGGCACTGTGCGAGCTGCGGTCGGCCTCTTCGCTGTAGCCGGTCGGCAATGTGCCAGCGGCGAGCGGGCCACGGCGTGCGGCGAGGATCGCGCCTTCGCCATCGCCGGGAAGTTCGAGGGGGTGGCTGCTGCCATCACCCTGCACTGGCAGGCCCAGATCGCGCAGGCGCTGGCGTGCACTGGCCGAAGGTGCGCCCGCACTGCGTACCAGCACACCCAGTCCATCGCGCAGCGCCTGGCGCACGGCGGCCAGCTGGCCCGCACTCAATGCTACGAGGCTGCGCTCGTCCAGCAGCAGCAGATCGCTGCGCGTGAGCGATGCTGCATCAATCGCCACCGCGCCATCGCCGATGCTGAGTCCGGCCCCGGTATCCGCCTGCACCTGCACACGGATGCCGGCATCGGCTGCCCAGCGGCGCAGGTACTTCAGCTCTGGCCCCGGCGCGCTGGCGCGCACCAGCAGGCGCAGCGGTGCGGACGGCAGGGTCTGCTGCGGCACCGGTAGGCTGTCCACCACATGGCCGTCGGCATCGAGCAGGCGCAGCTGGAACACGCTGCGGCCTTCGGCGCGGGCGACACCACTCAGCTGCACGCGGCCGTCGTCGGCAACCTCCGTGCGATCGACCACGCTGCCGGCCGGGTCGAGCAGTTCTGCTTTCGCTTTGGCCACGCCACGCGCCTGTGCCTGCACGTCAAAGCGGGCACCGGGTGCGACATCGGCCGGTGGTTGCAGTGCGATCCAGCCGCGCGGCTCCGGTGCGGCCTGCCAACGTACATCCGGCGGCAGCACCGTGTCGCGGTCACGTGCGGCCAGGCCTGCACCGACCAGCGTCAGCGTGGCGGCCGGATGCTGGCGCAGCGCGGTGGCCAGGTCGGGAACGCGCTGTGCGCCGGGCACATCGGCAGCTTCGGGCAACAGCAACAGCGGGCCTTCGCTGGCCGGGGGTGCGCCGGCCTTGCCGGCATCGACGCCAAGCACGACCAGCCCGCCTGCGGGCTGCTGGCGGGTGGGCGGCATCAGGCAGAAGTACAGCAGCGTGGCGACGATGACCTGCAGTGCGATCACGCTCCACCGGCGGCCAGGGTGCGTTGTGCTTCCACGCAACTGGCGCACGCTGGCGATGACCACGACCAGAGTGAGTGCCAGCGCAATCCACAGGTTCAGGCTGGTGGCGGTCATGGATGCACCTCCAGCGCATCGAGGTAGCGCTGTCCCATCGCATCGGCCGCACTGCGCCGCATCGCCTGCGGCAGTGGACGCTGCAGCGCGCGCCACAGCTGCGCACGCAGGCGCTGGCGACAGTCGATGCAGTCGGGCTCGATGCGCAGCTGCTCGATGGCCGCAGCCAGATCCAATGCATCGGGCAGGTAGGCCGCGTTGCGCTGCTGCCAGGCCGCGAGCGCATCGAGATCCGGTGCGCCGTTGTCATCACCGAGGCGCTGCCAGGCTTCAACGATGGCCGGATCGGGCGGGGTGCGCGCGGCCAATGGCAGTTCGCGACTGGCCAGTCCGGCGCGATCACCGCCCAGTCGGCGGCTTTCATCGATGGGTGGCAGCTCCGGCCCGACCCGGGCCAGGTAGATGCGCTCGGCCTGCTGCACCTGCTTGATGAAGCCCAGCGCCTTGTAGGCAAATGGCAGCGCCTGCTGCGGGCGGCCCTGGCGCAGCTCACCTTCGGCCGACCACATCTGGTCAAGCGCGGCCTTCAACGTGGCGCGGGTCTGCGGGTCGAGCAGGGTGGCCGCCTCGGCGTGGTCATGGGTGTGCCCGTATTCGGAAAGCACGTCGGTCGCGCTGCCGAACACCGGCGGGATATCTGCGTTGGCTGCACCGCCATGATCGTGGCCATGGTCGTCGTGCGCACCGGCCTGCGTGCCATGGACGTGCTCGTGATCGTCGTCGTGGCCCTCTGCGGTCGGCGCATCGCTGGTGGGCAGGTCGCTGGTCGGCGGCGGCTTTGGCGCACCTTCGCTTTCCTCGCCCAGGAACTGGCCGTAGCGCAGGCGCAGGATGCGCTGGTCGACACCGATCGCATCGCTGCGCTTCACGAAGTCCTCGGCGGCCAGGCTGCGTCGCTGCCGGATCAGCGCTTCGGCATCGATGATGATCTGCCGCTGGCTGCGGAAATACGCAGGCAGGGTCTTCTTGATGCGGCCCTCAAGCTCTGCTCCGAGCGCGACTTCGGCGCTGGGCAGGCGCAGGATCACACTGCTGCTGCGCCCGGTCTGCGGCGTGGGTGCGTGATTGTCGCGCACCTCCAGCTGGGCGATCACATCGTTGCCGGGCTGCGCGCCCAGCGACGCCAGACCAAGGGTGTGGGCGAAACGCCGCGCGGTGGCTTCGCCGCTGCCGGCAAGCGTGACGCTGCGCTTCACGAAGGTGATGTTCTCACCGCTGCCCTGGGTGGTGGTGATCGACAGCGTTGCCTGCGCCGCGACACCGTAATCGTCGCTGGCCTCGAAGCGCAGTGCCCACTGCCGTTGCCCGGGCGTGCCCAGCACCAGGCTGGCCGCGGGCTCCAGTACGCGCACGCTGGGTGCACGGTCGGCCACCACATCCAGCCGATGCAGGCGGGTCTCTGCCAGTGCCGGTTCGCTCACAACGCGGTACAGCACCGGCGTGCGTGCAATGTCCTGTGCCTGCCACTGTCCTTCGTGCTCGCTCAGTGGCAACCGACGACCATCGTGGAATTGCAGCCATGCCTTGTCCGGGGCGCGGTCGAAGCGCAGCGACCACGACAGCCGGCTGTCGGCGGCAACCTTGGCATCCAGTGCGCTCTGGGTAAGCGTGGCCTGGCCGGTGTAGGCCGGTGCATCGATGCGCAGGCGGGTGGACTGCAGGCGCAGTGGACCCGCAGCCGCCGTGCCGCCACGCGCCGGCGTGCGGGCCGGCGCGGCGCCGGGGCTGGAACGTGGCCAGCCGAATGCCAGCACAGCGACGGCCAGGCCTGCGATCCAGCTCAGCGCCAATGCCCTGCGCGGCCAGCGCGGACGCAGTTCTGGTGTCGCGCGCTCCAGTGTGGCCAGCACGTGCGTGCGCTGGCGCTGCTGCAGCGGATTGAGCGCGGTGACATCAGCGAACAGCAGGTCCGCACTGTCCTCGCTGACACCGCTGCCATCGAGCTGGCGCTGCAGCCACTGCCGGTCCAGTTGGCGGGCACGCGCAGTGGCGAAGCCCGCACACGCGAGCAGGCTGATCGTACCGACGACGCAGGCGATATCGAAACCTGCCAGACGCAAGGCCAGCACCGCCGCAGCCAGCGCCCATGGCAGGCCCAGCAGCAGGGTGATGAGCGCACGGCGGCGGCGCGCACGTTGCCAGGCGTGCTGCAGGGTATTCATGCGGCCTCCCTGCGGCAGGCGCTGCTGGCCATCCAGCGTTCCAGCGCGAACAGCAGCACGATAGCCAGCAACAGCCAAGGCGTCGGCTCACGCAGCGGTGGCGTTGCAGCAGGCAATGCGGCCCGCTGCGGTGCCTGGTCATGTGCATCGCCCAGGCGCGGAGCCGTGGGCGGCTGCAGCGTCAGCAGCAGGGCACGCGGTAGGCGCGGATCGCGCAGCGCGGCGTTGCTGGCGGCATTCCAGTCGCCCGGCAGCGACAGCAGATAGCCGTGGCCGATGCGTTGCTGCCACAGCAGCGGTGTGCCCTCGGCATCGCGCAGCAGGATGCTGGCACTGGCAGCAGGCTTGCCGGCAGTCATGACACGACCGCCGTCACGCAGCCACGCCTGCCAGTTCGCCGGCAGTGCATCGCTGCGGCTCCACACACCAATCTCGCCGCGCTCCGGCAGGGCATCCGTCGGCAGCGGAGCGAGCGGCGACGGCAGGCCCCACGCGCGCTGCACTGCGTTCAACCATCGCTGGGCGGCGGCCGGCGCATCGCTGTGCACGCGCAGACGCGGCATCGCTGCGGCACCCGGTTGCGCAGCGACCGGCATCGGCTGCGGGCGCCACTGCACCTCGCGCGACAGCTGCAGGCGAGCGCCATCCAGGTCGGGCAGGGGATCGGGAACGTGCACGGTCAATGCGGTGCCCGCAGGCAGTTGTGCGTCCAGTTCGCGCAGCAGGCTGGGCAGGGACGCCGTGGACGCAGGTGGCACTTGATCAATGGCCGGGAAGCCGGGCGCCAGCCAATGCCAGTTGCCGGCTTCGGCGGTGCCACGTAGTGCGGTCGCGTCCAGCCCTGGAGCAACGACCGTCCACGCAATGGGGGCTGGCGCAGGCCCGGTCAACGCAGGTCGTGCCAGCAGAATGGCCAATGCAGCCAGCAACAGCAGCCGCACCAGAAGCAACGGCCAGTCATCGAAGCGGATGCGCTGGCGCGGCCGGATCTGTGCACGCAGCCAGCGCAGTGCAGCGAAATCCAGTGGCGTGTACGGATGGCGCCGGGCCAGGTGGATCAGCAGCGGCAGCAGCCCTGCGGCGAGCGAGGCCAAGCCGAGCGGGAACAGCAGGGTCATGCAGCGCCCCCACGGCCAAACAGCGCCTGCAGCGGCTGGTCCAACGGTTGGTCGAGCCAGCCGGTGGCACTGGCGATGCCGCTGGCCTGCAGGCGCGCACGTAATGCGCTGCGTGCATCAGCGAAGCGCTGCAGGTAATCGGCGCGGATCGCCGCGCCGTCGCCCAACAGTTCCTCGCCGGTTTCCGGGTCGCGGAAGCGGTGGCCGGCGTCGAACGGGAAGTCGCGCTCGTCGGCGGTCAGGATCTGCAGCAGTGCCACTTCGCGGCGTGCGCTGGCCAGCTGTTCGAGCAACACGATGCCGGCGTCGTCGAAGCCATCACCGATTGCCAGCAGCAGGTCGCCCGGGCGCACGCGTTCCCACAGCGGGCGCAGGCGTTCGGCCGCAGGCCACCCACCGCGGGCCTGTAGGGCGTTCAGTTGCAGATGCACACGGTCGCGCTGGCGCGCGCCGTTCGCTGCGGGTACCAGCTGCAGGCCATCGCCACTGATTGCCAGCAGGCCAAAGCGGTCGCCCTGTTGCAGGGCCAGTTCGACCAGGCATGCGGCCACGCCGCACATGTGGTCCAGGCGCGTGCGTTGCGGCACCGCGCGATCGGCCTGGCCGGCCGAGGCGGTGGCATCGAGCAACAGCCAGACCGTGATCGGGCTTTCGCGTTCGGACTCGCGCACGAAGAAGCGATCTGAGCGGGCGTATAGCTTCCAGTCGATCTGGCGCAGTTCGTCTCCCGGCTCGTAGGCCCGGTACTGGGCGAACTCGAGGCCGGCACCGCGGCTGCGGCTGGCGTGCTGGCCGATGCCACTGGCACCGCTGGCCAGGCGCGGCCGCAGCCGCAGCAGGCGCAGGCGCGCACGCAAGTCCGGTGGCAAGGTCAGCGGGGTACCGGCGTCCACGCGTGGCTCAACCCGGGAACGGCACGGCCTGCAGCAGGGCAGCGACCACGTCGTCGGCACGCTTCTGCTCGGCTTCGGCGGCGAACGACAGCAGCAGGCGATGGCGCATCACCGGTGCGGCCAGTACCTGCACGTCCTCGCGGGTGGCGGCGAAGCGGCCCTGCAGCAGTGCGCGCGCTTTTGCCGCGAGCACCAGCGACTGGCCGGCGCGCGGACCGGCGCCCCACTTCACCCACTGGTTGATCGCCGCCGGTGCGCCTTCGCCCGGCCGGCTGGCACGCACCAGGCGGGTGATCCAGGCCAGCACATCGGGGCTGACATGCACCTGGCGCACGGCCGCCTGCAGTGCGGTCACCGCTTCGGCATCCATCACCTTCGGCACCGCGTCGGTGGTACCGCCGGTGGTCTGTTCCAGGATCTGCCGCTCCTCGTCTTCGTTGGGGTAATCCACCAGCACGTGCAGCAGGAAGCGGTCCAGCTGCGCTTCCGGCAGCGGGTAGGTGCCGGCCTGCTCGATCGGGTTCTGCGTGGCCAGCACGAAGAACGGCGCGGGCAGCGCGTAGGTGGTACCAGCGTAGCTGACGGTGCGTTCCTGCATTGCCTCCAGCAGTGCGGCCTGGGTCTTGGGCGGGGTACGGTTGAGTTCGTCGGCCAGCAGCAGGTGGGTGAAGATCGGGCCCTGCTGGAAGCGGAAGTGGCGATGGCCGGTGCCGTGGTCTTCTTCCAGCAGCTCGGTGCCGAGGATGTCGCTGGGCATCAGGTCGGGGGTGAACTGCACGCGCCGGAACTGCAGCTCCAGCGCCTGCCCGAGCGAGCGCACCAGCAGGGTCTTGCCGAGCCCGGGCGCGCCTTCCAGCAGGCAGTGGCCGCCGGCCAGCAGGCCGATCAGCAGCTGCTCGACCACGGTGTTCTGGCCCACCACTGCGCGTGCGAGCGCGGAGCGCAGATCGTGCAGGCGCGGCAGCAGGGAATCGAGGTCGGGGGAGGTCATGGGCGTGCAGGTCCTATCAGTTGTTCAACGCGTACATCACGATGTTGACGCCGAAGCGGGTGTTGTCTTCGGCCAGGAAGCGCTTGTTGCGCCAGTCGTAGTCCCACTCGCAGCCGTAGTCCTTGTTGCTGTAGAGCAGCCCCAGGCGGCCATCGACCTCGATGCCCTTCAGATAGTCGTGCACCAGGTCGTCGCCCCAGCCGTTGAGTTCGAAACTGGTGGCGGGCGGGCCGTCGGGGAAGCGGAAGAAGCTGCGGTACAGCGGGTGGCTGTTGGGCAGCTTCTGCAGTGCCTTCGGGCCGAACAGGCGGCCCATCTGCGCCTCGAACGAGGTGGCGAACAGGCCATCGATGTCGTGGTTGCAGTCGTCCACGAAGACGAAGCCGCCATTGCGCACATAGCGCACGAAGTTCTGCCGCTCGGCGGCATTGAACTCCACCAGCGTGTGGCCGGCCAGGTAGCAGAACGGCGCTTCCAGCATGCGCGGGTCGGCCAGTGCCACCACGTGCTCCTGGGGGTCCACGCGCAGCGAGGTGTAGTCGATCAGCGAGGTGATCAGGTTGGACGGCATGCGCGCGTCCACGTCCCAGTCACCGGAGTCGTACTGCAGGCGGGTGAACCAGAAGTCGTAGCGCGAACTGCGCGGGCCTGCCTGTGCCCAGGCCGGCAGCGCCGCCGCCGAAGCGGCAGCAGCCAACCAGCGCAGGCAGGCCCGGCGATCCATCAGACCGCGTCGGACAGCGAGGTGAAGGTGAAATCGCGCAGCTTCATTGGCGGGATCATCATCACGAAGCTGGATTCATCACCGGCCACGCGCACCGGCCTGCCCAGCTCTTCGATGTTGTTGAGCATGATCACCGGCGATTCGTTGAAGCGGAAGTTCTTCACCGGATGCTTGATCTGGCCGTTCTCGATGTAGAAGGTACCGTCGCGGGTCAGGCCGGTCAGCAGCACGGTCTGCGGATCGACCATGCGGATGTACCACGTGCGGGTGACCAGGATACCCTTCTGGGTGCCGCGTACCAGCTCGGCGGTGCTCTTGTCGCCACCGCTCATCAGCAGGTTGCCCGGTGAGGCCTTGGCGGTCTTGCCCTGCTTCTGCGCCCAGAATCGCGAGTAGTCCAGGTTGGCGATCCTGCCGTTCTCGATGATCGCCATGCGTTCGCGCGGCAGGCCTTCATTGTCCCACGGCAGCACCGGCGCCTCCGGATGCCACGGGTCGGCGATCATGGTCACGCGCGGGTCGTAGACCTGCTCGCCCAGCTTGTTGCCGCCACCCTTTTTTGACAGGAAGCTGCGGCCTTCATCGGCCGAGCGTGCGCTGAAGAAGTTCATCATGAAGCTGATCAGGCCTGCCGCCGCGGCCGGCTCCAAGATCACTGTGTACTTGCCCGGTTCCAGCGCCTTGGCTTCGGCCGATTCGGTGGCCTTGCGCATGGCGATGCGGATGTCCTGGTCGGCCTTGAAGTCGGCGGCATCCTTCAGGTTGCGACCGACCCAACCCGAACCGCGGCCATCTTCGGTACGCACGGTGCAGGTGTAATCGAAGTTGGTGGTGCGCTGGTAGGCGAAGTTGCCGTTGCTGTTGGCGGTCGCCTGGAAGCCCTGGCCGTCTTCGAGGAAGCCGGCGGCGATCAGGCCATGGCCACGGCACGGCGCGATTGAATCTGCGGCAACCTTGGCACGGAACGCCGGATCGATCGCGGCAGTGGATTCGCTGAAGGTGGGGCTGGCGCGGTAGCTCTGCTTGCCGATGGCCGGCATGAACTCCGGGTTCTCCGGGGCCAGGCGGGCCAGGTCTTCAGCACGGCGCACCACGCGTTCCAGCGCGGCGTCGTCGAACTCGTTGATCGAGGCGGTGCCGACGCGCTTGCCGAAGGCGACGGTGACCGCCAGCTCGGTGTTGTCGACGATGCCGCTGGTGGAGACATTGTTCAGCGCGAAACGGATGTTGCCGCTGATCGCGCCGGACAGCACGGCGGTGCACTCGTCGGCCTTGGACAGGGCGATGACCTTGTCGAGGATGGCCTTGGCCTGGGCTTCGGTGAAGATACTCATGGTGTAAGGGCTCCTGACCGATCAGCCGAGGCTGCGTGCGGTGTTGATGACGTTGATGCCGTTGAAGCGCGCGGTGGACGAACCGTGCGAGACCGCCGAGACCTGGCCCGGCTGGCCCTTGCCGTCGAAGAACGAACCGCCCAGGCGGTAGTCGCGCTCGTCGGCCACGGCGGCACAGGCGTTCCAGAATTCCGGCGTGCGGATCTGGTAGGCCACGTCTTCCAGCATGCGGGTGATCTGGCCGTTCTTGATCTCGTAGAACAGCTGGCCGCCGAACTGCGCGTTGTAGCGCTGCTGGTCGATCGAGAACGAACCGTCACCGATGATGTAGATGCCGTTCTCCACGTCCTTGATCAGGTCCGGCACGCTCAGCGGCTTCTTGCCCGGTGCCATCGACACGTTGGCCATGCGCTGGAACTGCACGCTGGACCACGAGTCGGCGTAGCAGCAGCCGTCGGACTCGGTCTTGCCGAGGATGTGGGCCTGGTCGCGGATGGTCTGGTAGTCCACCAGCTTGCCGTTGCTGATCAGGTCCCAGCGCTTGCACTTCACGCCTTCATCGTCGTATGCCACGGCGCCGAGGCTGCCCGGCTGGGTCTTGTCGGCGAAGATGTTGACCAGCTCGCTGCCGTACTGGAAACGCTGTTCGCGCTTGTCCAGGGTGGCGAAGCTGGTGCCGGCGTAGTTGGCTTCGTAGCCGAGCACGCGGTCCAGTTCCAGCGGGTGGCCGATCGACTCGTGGATGGTCAGCCAGGTGTGCGACGGATCGAGCACCAGGTCGTACTTGCCCGGCT
Organism: Stenotrophomonas sp. GD03958; assembly: GCF_029839005.1. Taxonomy (NCBI): domain Bacteria; kingdom Pseudomonadati; phylum Pseudomonadota; class Gammaproteobacteria; order Lysobacterales; family Lysobacteraceae; genus Stenotrophomonas; species Stenotrophomonas sp. GD03958. The sequence continues at coordinate 45,284 of NZ_JAOBZT010000027.1, forward strand.
TCACCGACGGTGCCTTCAGCTTTTCCTGCGCCTGCCGGGCGGCGGCGATGGCGTCTTCCTTCATGTCGTAGGAAGAACTGTAGTTGACCACGCCATTGGGGCTGACCACCTTGCCCGCGGCGGCACCGTCCAGGTACTCGTAGCCCAGGCCCATCGGCGAGGACAGGCCCGAACGGGTGCGGAACTTGCCGCTGGCCTTGTCGATGGCGGTGACCGTCATCGGCGCCCAGATGCGATGCACGTCCTGGTCGATGTAGGAACCGTCCGTGGAGGCGAAGTACTTCTGCTCGTTGACCAGGAACAGCATCGAGTTGACGAAGTTGGCACCGGCGCCCATTGCGGCGGCGTTGACGTCCAGCAGCAGGCCGACCTTGTCCTTGATCGGCACCTCCATCGCATTCTTGCGGATCGGCGTGCGCCAGCTTACCTCACCCACGCCCGGCGCCTTGGCCAGCTGCACCGGCGCGGTCTGCACGCCGGCATTGGCCTTGGCGATCGCGGCCGCCTGCTGTGCCGCCTTGGCCACGTCGGCGGTGCCCAGCGCATTGGTGGCGGCAAAGCCCCACGCACCATTGACGATCACGCGGATGCCGACGCCGGTGGACTCGGTGTTCACCACGTTCTGCACCTTGTCCTCGCGGGTGATCACGAACTGCCGCAGGTAGCGGCCGATGCGCACGTCGCAGTAGGTGGCACCGGCCTGGCGGGCGGCGGCCAGCGCCGCATCGGCCAGGCGCTTCTTCAGCCCCAGGTCCAGCGTGCTCTGCAGCTGTTCGGCGGCGATCACCTTGCCGAAGAAGGAGGGCACGATCAGCCCGCCCGCGGTAAGCCCGGTCAGGGCCAGGAAGTCACGTCTTTGCAAGGCTGCTCTCCATGTCGAAGGATGGGTGGCTCAAGCGCCGAGACTGCGCGCGGTGTTGATGATGTTGATGCCGTTGAAGCGGGTGGTGGACGAACCGTGCGAGACCGCCGAGACCTGGCCGGGTTGGCCCTTGCCATCGAAGAACGAACCGCCCAGACGGAAGTCGCGTTCATCGCAGATGGCGGTGCAGGCATTCCAGAATTCCGGCGTGCGGATCTGGTAGGCCGCATCCTCAACCATACCGGCGATCTTTCCATCCTTGATCTGGTAGTACAGCTGGCCGCCGAACTGCGCGTTGTAGCGCTGCTGGTCGATCGAATACGAACCGCGGCCGTGGATCCAGATGCCGTTTTCCACGTTCTTGATCATGTCCTCGACACTGAGCGGCTGCTTGCCCGGTGCCAGCGAGACATTGGCCATGCGCTGGAACTGCACGCTGGACCAGGAATCGGCGTAGCTGCAGCCGTGCGATGCATCGCGGCCGAGGATATGGGCCTCGTCGCGGGTGGCCTGGTAGTCAACCAGGATGCCGTCGCGCACCAGGTCCCAGCGCTGCGTCTTCACCCCTTCATCGTCGTAGCCGACGGCGCCGAGGCTGCCCGGCTGGGTCTTGTCGGCGAAGAAAGTGACGATGTCGCTGCCCCAGCGGAAGCCGGCATCGCGCTTGTCCAGCGTGGCGAAGCTGGTGCCGGCGTAGTTGGCTTCGTAGCCGAGCACGCGGTCCAGCTCCAACGGGTGGCCGACGTTCTCGTGGATGGTCAGGAACAGGTTGGACGGGTCCAGCACCAGGTCGTACTTGCCGGGCTTCACCGACGGCGCCTTCAGCTTCTCGCGCGCGTGGCGGGCGGCGGCGATGGCGTCTTCGACCGGGTCGTAGGAATCGCGGTAGGCGGTGATGCCGCCGGGCAGCTGGACCTTTCCACGCGCATCGCCATCGAGGAACTCGTAGCCCATGCCCATCGGCGAGGAGAGGCCGGCGCGGGTACGGAACCTGCCGCTGGCCTTGTCGATGGCGGTGGCGGTAAACGGCAGCCAGATGCGGTGAATGTCCTGGTCGATGAACGAACCGTCGCTGGAGGCGAAGTACTTCTGTTCGTTGACCAGGAACAACGTGGAATTGATGTAGTCGGCGCCCGCATCCAGCGCGGCGGCGTTGAGCGCCAGCAGCAGTTCGACCTTGTCCTGGATCGGCACCGCCATGGCGTTCTTCCGCACTGGCGTCTGCCAGCGCACTTCGCCGACCGACGGCGTCGGCGCCAGCTGTACCGGCCGGGTCTGGATGCCGGCATTGGCGCGGGCGATTGCCGCTGCCTGCTCGACCGCGGCGCGCACGGCGGCCTCGGTCTGCTGATGGGTTGCAGCGAAGCCCCACGCGCCGTTGACGATCACCCGCACGCCCACACCGGATGATTCGCGGTTGGTCACATTGCCGACCTGGTGTTCGCGGGTGATGACCGACTGGTTGAGATAGCGGCCGATGCGGACATCGCAGTAGCTGGCCTTGGCGGTGCGTGCGGCGGCCAGCGCGACCTCGGCCAGGCGCCTGCGCTGGGCGGTGTCGACCGGGGCCAGCAACTGCTCGGCGGCGATGGCACGGGAATGCGGCAGCAGCAGGCCCGCCAGGCCCAGACCGGAAAAAGCCAGGAACTCACGTCGTTGCACAGCGTTTCTCTCTCTCGCTTGCGTGCGGCCGACAATGGGTCGAGCCGATCACGTCAACTTCTCGACTTTCGCCAGCGCGGCGCGTGCGGGCAAGTGACTGCAGTCATGGTTGGGAGGGTTTCGGCAGGGCTTGCAGCCCTGCACCTGCTCAATGCAACGGCCAAAGCCAGAGCCAGAGCGGCAT
>NZ_JAOBZT010000028.1:0-46026 GCF_029839005.1 Stenotrophomonas sp. GD03958
GCACCCAACCCGACCGGCCCACCCACGGCTTTTGCTTTCCACGACCAACCAGACACCACCCACGAGGGCTGCGCCGTTGGCTGGAAACTACCCGCGATGCCGGATCAACAACTGACTCATCAGCGCCCGCAGCGCCGACGGCTTCACTGGCTTGGCCATCATTCCCCAGCCGCGTTCGGCGGCCATCTCACGCAATCCCGCATCGCGCTCGGCAGTGACCAGCACCACCGGCGGACGGGCCTGCCACAGTTCGGCCAATGTCTCGTACAGCACCGGCCCGTGGTGATCGCCCATGCGCACATCCAGCAGCACCAGCTCCGGTACCGTTACGGTACTGGCCAGCTGCAGCGCCGCCTGTGGGCCATCGGCCAGTGCCACCTCGCAGCCCCAGCGCTCCAGCAGCGCGCGGCTGGCGGCGCAGACGTGCGGATCGTCGTCGATCACCCACACCCGGCGACCGCGAAGCGGGTTGTCCGCGGCCGGTTCCTGCATCAGCACCGGCACAGGAGCAGTAGCGGGAATCGCGCTGGCTTCGCCGAACGGCACGCCCACCGCGAACACGCTGCCCTGGCCCAGCTGCGAGCGCAGGCGGATCGGGTGGCCGAGCAGCCGACCGATGCGGTCGACGATCGCCAGGCCAAGGCCGGCGCCGCGCTGCTGGCCGTCGTGCAGGCGGCGGAACTCCTCGAAGATCTCGCCCTGCAGCGCATCGGGAATGCCGGGGCCCTGGTCGTGAACTTCGATCCACAGCAGGCCTTCGCGGCGGCGGCAGCCGAGCAGCACGCGGCCACGTTCGCTGTAGCGCAGTGCGTTGGACAGGAAGTTCTGCAGGATGCGGCGCAGCAGCGCTTCATCGCTGACCACCACCGCAGCGGTATCGACCCAGTCGACCACCAGCCCACGTGACTGCGCGGCGATGCCTAACTCGCGTGCCAGCGTCTGCAGCAAAGGCCCGAGCCGGAACGCCTGTACGCGCGTGGGCAGGCTGCCCGATTCCAGGCGCGCGATGTCCAGCAGGCTGTTGAGGATCGCATCCTGCGCGGCCAATGCAGCATCGATGTGGTCGCTGGTCTGTTGCTGCGCCGGGTCACTCAGCTTGCCGCGCAGCACCGAGACGAACATGCGCGCCGCGTTGAGGGGTTGCAGCAGGTCGTGCACGGCCGAGGCAACGAAACGGGTCTTGTAGCGGTTGGCCTGCTCGGCTTCGCGGCGTGCTTCTTCCAGATCATGGGTGCGCTCGGCGATGCGGTGCTCCAGCGCATCGGCCAGGGAGCGCAGTTCGCGCGCGGCGTTCTTGTAGCTGGTGATGTCGGCATAGCTGGTGACGAAGCCGCCGTCAGGCAGCGGATTGCCACGGATCTCCAGCACCGTGCCGTCGTCCTTCTCGCTCTCGCGCATGTGCGGGCGGCCGCTGCGCAGGTGGTTCAGGCGACGCTCGATTGCTTCATCGACGGGGCCCGGACCGAGCAGGCCACGGCGTGCGTTGAAGCGGAACAGTTCCTCGATCGGCCGGCCGACGCGAACCAGGTCCTGTGGGAAACGGAACAGTTCCAGGTAGCGCGAGTTCCACGCGACCAGGCGCAGTTCGCGGTCGATCACCACCACGCCCTGCGGCAGGTGCTCGAGGCTGCGGCTGAGGCCGCTGTCGGCCTCGGTGGCGGCCTGCAGCAGGCCGTCCTGCGCGGTGCGCAGTTCCTGGGCATGTTGCTTGAGCAGTGTCTCCAGCTCGCGGCGGCTGCGCAGGCGATGCTTGGCCAGGCGCCGGCGCTGCTGCACGAACAGCACCAGGAAGCCCAACGCCAGCCACCCGGCACCGCCGGTAAGGGCGGCTGCGCGACCGGCGGCGGTGGCGGCACCGGCGTCGTGCAGCAGGTGCAGGTTCCAGCCTTCGGCGGGCAGCGGCAGGCTTTGCCACAGCATCGGCTGCGGCAGTGCCGGATCCAGCAGGCGCACCATGCGGCCACCATCGGCAAGCACGTCTTCGGTACGCGCGCGCAATGGCTGCAACGCGCGGTCGGCGTACTGGCGGGCGTCCAGCATCTCGCGGCGCTCATCGGCGCCCAGCGGACGCAGCAGGCGGTAGCGCCAGCTGTCACGGTTGGCCAGGAACACCACGTCGTGGTCGTCGCTGGCCAGCACCACATCGGGGCTGCTCAACCATTCCTGCTCCAGCGCCGACAGCTCGACCTTGATCACCACCACGCCGAGCCGCTTGCCGTCTTCCTCGATGGCCTGCGACAGGTAGTAGCCGGGCACGCCTGTAGTCATGCCGATGCCGTAGAAGCGGCCGCGGCCCTGCGCCAGTGCCTGCCGGTAGTAGGGGCGGTAGCTGTAGTTCTCGCCGACGTTGCTGGTCGGCTGGTCCCAGTTGCTGGCCGCCACTGCCACGCCGTCATGGCCGACCAGGGTCAGGGTCGAGGCACGGGTGACTTCATTGGCGCGTTGCAGCTTGAGGTTCAGCCGCTGCTGTTCGGTGGGCGAGGGTGGCACACGCAGGGCGTGCAGCAGGTCCGGATCCAGCGCCAGTACCTGCGGCAACGTGCCGAAGCGGTCGATGCGCTGCTGCAGGCCCTGGCCGTACAGCTGCAGCTGGCGTTGCACCTGGCTGCTTTCCTCGCCGAGGGCGCGCCGCCAGGCGTAGTGGCCGGCGGCGACCGCACACAGCACGGTGCCACCGACCATCACCAGGAGGGTCAGCAACAGCATCCGGTGGCGGCTGAGCCGGTACATGGCGGCAGTCTACGCAGGGCCGGCGGGCGTGACGTGCACGCCCGCCGGGGTCTGACATGGAAGGGGTCAGAAGTGCATCTGCGCGCGCAGTTCGAAGATCTCCGGCGTGCTGTGCACACCGCGACGGCTGGCGTCGACCTTCACATAGTTGGCCTGGAACTTGAAGTGGCTGGTCAGGTACCAGTTCGCGCCCAGGGTCAGGTCGTGCTGGCGGCCACCAAGGATGCTGCCATCGTCGAGGTCCAAGCGGCTGTAACGGGCCACCAGTTCCACCGCGCCGTAGTCGTGCGCCGGCTTGATGTTGGCCACGGCACCTGCGTTGTACGGGCGCGACTCGCCGGTCAGCACCCAGCTGGCCATCGCGTACTGGCCGCTGCCGGTGTAGTCGGGCTTGCCGTCATGGCGGGTGACCGTGGCACGCAGGGCTTCGGCCTGCAGCGAGAACGGACCGCGGATCCAGATGCCTTCCAGGCCGGTGCGGCGGATCTGGTCGGCGGTGACCAGCGCGCCGGAATCGACATAGCGGATGTCGGTCAGGCCGGCTTCCGGGCGTGCACGCAGGCGCGCGCTGGCCTCGTGGTGCACGTCACGGCCATCGCTGTAGCCGCGCGGATTCTCCTGCGAATAGGCCAGGCCCAGGTGAATCACGTCACCCGGCGCCTTCACCGGGGTCCACACCGCACGCACGGCCTGGGTGGTGCCGGGGTTGTCACCCTGCAGGTCCTTGCCGCCATAGGCGCCGGCCTGCAGCAGGTACTGCGGGCGCTCCAGCACCCATTCCACGCCGGTGCGGCGGCCGGCGTAGAAGGCCTGCACGGGCAGCGCGGTTTCCAGGAAGCTGCCGGCGCGCGAAGAGGTGTTCGCGTCCAGGCCGACCGGGGTCTTCATGTAGCCGAAGCGGAAGCGGCCGATGTCGCGGCCGAAGAAGGCCTTGCTTTCAAAGCGCACGAACACGTCCAGCCAAGTATCGGACTGGAAGTCGTAGTAGACCATCGCGTCGTAAACGCCCTTCTTCTTCAGCGTCGCACCGAACTCCTTGCGACGCACCGCGTCGTCATCCTCCAGGCCACTGCCCGAGGAGAAATCGTTGTAGTCGTAGGCGATGTTGGCGGTAGCGGCCAGTTCGGTGCCGTCGCCGAAGGCGTACTTGGTCGGCCAGTTGTCGAAATCGGCGGCCGAGGCGAAGGCGGGAAGGGCGGCCAGCGACAGGGCCAGCAAGGTGGGATTCGGGCGCATGTTGGGTGCGGCTCTCTCGGATTGCGTGTGGACAGGACAACAACGGCCGCAGGGGCCGAAACTTTCGCAAGGACGCGCCCGGCCGTTCAGCCCGGGCCACCGGCCTTCCCGTGTCTGGGCGGTGTGGCGCCAGTGTAGGCACCTGCGCCACCTGAACCGGGGGGCTAGTACCAATAGGTTATCTGCGCCGACGTGCCCAGCGCGTACAAAGGCGTCCATTGGTCGCACCTCCTGCGCGTGCAGCACAGGGCGATCAGTTTCCACGGTAGCGGTTCCCGTGCAGTCCCGGGGCCGTACGTGCCTGAAAACGCCCCTTCCGGAGTCCGCCATGCACATCCCGACCGCAGCCCCGGCGCCTGCAAAGCCGTTGCCGATCTATCGCCAGCTGTACTTCCAGGTGATCGTGGCGATCGTCCTGGGCGCCATCCTCGGCCACTACGAACCGTTGGTGGGCGAGAAGATGAAGCCGCTCGGCGATGCCTTCATCAACCTGGTGAAGATGATCATCGCACCGGTGATCTTCCTGACCATCGTCACCGGCATCGCCGGCATGACCCACCTGCGCACGGTGGGCCGGGTGTTTGCCAAGGCGATGGCGTACTTCCTGTTCTTCTCCACGCTGGCGCTGATCGTCGGCATGATCGTGGCGCACGTGGTGCAGCCCGGCGCCGGCATGAACATCAACCCGGCCGAGCTGGACCAGACCGCGGTGCACAGCTACGTCGAAAAGTCGCATGACCTGACCCTGGTCGGCTTCCTGATGGACATCATCCCGAAGACGCTGGTGAGCGCCTTCGTCGATGGCAACATCCTGCAGGTGTTGTTCATCGCGGTGCTGTTCGGCATCGCGCTGGCCTCGGTGGGCGAGAAAGGCAGGCCGATCGTGAACTTCCTGGAGGCGCTGGTCGCCCCGGTGTTCAAGCTGGTGCACATCCTGATGAAGGCCGCCCCGATCGGTGCCTTCGGCGCGATCGCCTTCACCATCGGCAAGTATGGCGTCGGCTCACTGATCAACCTGGCCTGGCTGGTGGGCTCGTTCTACCTCACCGCGTTCCTGTTCGTGGCGGTGATCCTGGGCCTGGTCTGCCGACTGTGTGGCTTCTCGGTGTTCAAGCTGGCGCGCTACCTGAAGGCCGAGCTGCTGCTGGTGCTGGGCACCTCTTCGTCGGAGTCGGCGCTGCCGTCGCTGATGGAGAAGATGGAACGCGCCGGCTGCAGCAAGTCGGTGGTGGGCCTGGTGGTCCCGACCGGCTACTCGTTCAACCTGGACGGCACCAACATCTACATGACCCTGGCGGCACTGTTCATCGCCCAGGCCACCAACACCGAACTGACCCTGGGCCACCAGATCGCCCTGCTGCTGGTCGCGATGCTCAGCTCCAAGGGCGCGGCCGGTGTCACCGGCGCCGGTTTCATCACCCTGGCCGCCACCCTGGCCGTGGTGCCGGAGGTGCCGGTGGCCGGCATGGCGCTGATCCTGGGCGTGGACCGCTTCATGAGCGAATGCCGCTCGCTGACCAATTTCATCGGCAATGCGGTGGCCACCGTGGTGGTCTCGCGCTGGGAAGGCGCGCTGGACCGCAACCGCCTGCAGCTGGCGCTGGACGGCCGCGAGAGCGAACTGCCGCCGCCGGTCGATGCGCTGCCCGAGGCGCTGCCGGCCAAGGGCTGATCCAGGTGTGTGGTACCGCGGGGCCGGCCACGACAGTGGTACGGCCCCGCGGCGTTTCAAGGCGTCCCATGACTGTCATGGGCAACGCCGATGCTGGTCTGGGGCCCCGCCGCATACGGCACGGAATTGTGCGGTCGCAGCATGGCTGCGACAGGATAGCGACAGGTCCAGACGCTCCAACGGGGGTATGATCCCCTGTCCCTTCTGCCCATTCATGTAACCCACATCGATGTCCAACGAAGATTTCAAACAGGCCGCCCTCGATTACCACCGGATGTCCCCCCCGGGAAAGATCAAGGTTTCCGCTACCAAGCCCATGCTGACCCAGCGCGACCTGTCGCTGGCGTATTCGCCGGGCGTGGCGTATGCCTGTGAAGCGATCAAGGCCGACCCGCAGCAGGCCAGCGAGCTGACCGCCCGCGGCAACCTGGTGGCGGTGATCTCCAACGGCACCGCGGTGCTGGGCCTGGGCAACATCGGCGCGCTGGCCGGCAAGCCGGTGATGGAAGGCAAGGGCGTGCTGTTCCAGAAGTTCGCCGGCATCGATGTGTTCGACATCGAAGTGGACGAGACCGACCCGGACAAGCTGGTCGACATCATCGCCTCGCTGGAGCCGACCTTCGGCGGCATCAACCTGGAAGACATCAAGGCGCCGGAGTGCTTCGTGGTCGAGCGCAAGCTGCGCGAGCGCATGAAGATCCCGGTGTTCCATGACGACCAGCATGGCACGGCGATCATCGTCGGCGCAGCGGTGCTCAACGCCATGGCGATCACCGGCAAGAAGATCGAGGACGTGAAGCTGGCGACCACGGGCATGGGCGCCGCCGGCATTTCCTGCGTGAACATGCTGGTGCAGCTGGGCCTGAAGCCGGAAAACATCCTGGCCTTCGACCGCGAGGGTGTGATCCACACCGGCCGTACCGACCTGGACCCGGAAAAGCAGCGCTATGCGCGCGATACCGACAAGCGCACCCTGGCCGAGATCGTCGACGGCGCGGACATCTTCCTGGGGCTGTCGGCACCGGGCATCCTGACCGCCGAGATGGTCAAGACCATGGCCCCGGATCCGGTGATCTTCGCGCTGGCCAACCCGACTCCGGAAATCATGCCGGAGGTGGCGCGCGCCGCCCGTCCGGACGCGATCATCGGCACCGGCCGCTCGGACTACCCGAACCAAGTCAACAACGTGCTGTGCTTCCCGTACCTGTTCCGTGGTGCGTTGGACGTGGGCGCGACTGCGATCAACGAGGAAATGAAGATCGCCTGCGTGCGTGCCATCGCCGCGCTGGCGCGCCGCGCGGCCACCGACATGGGCTCGGCCTATGGCGGCGAGACCCCGAGCTTCGGCCGTGAATACCTGATCCCGCGTCCGTTTGACCGCCGCCTGCTGGTGGAGCTGTCGGCGGCCGTGGCCCAGGCCGCGATGGACTCGGGCGTGGCTTCGCGACCGATCGAGGACATGGGCGCCTACCGCGACAAGCTGGCCCAGTTCGTCTACCGCACCAGCCTGATGATGAAGCCGGTGTACGACCGTGCGCGCAGCGACAAGCAGCGCGTGGTGTACGCCGAGGGCGAAGAGGAAGTGGTGCTGCAGGCGGTGCAGAACGTGGTCGATGACGGCTTGGCGCATCCGATCCTGATCGGCCGCCCGGAAGTGATCGAGTCGCGCATCGAGCGCCTCGGCCTGCGCCTGAAGATCGGCGAGAACGTTGAAGTCACCAACATCAACGACGACCCGCGCTTCAACGAGTACTGGCAGTACTACCACGGCCTGACCGGCCGCCGTGGCGTGACCGTGGCCGCGGCGAAGAACCTGATGCGTTCGCGCCCGACCCTGATCGCAGCGGTGATGGTGGCCCGTGGCGAAGCCGATGCGATGCTGACCGGCATCGTCGGCCGCTTCCACAAGAAGCTGGGCTACGTGCGCAGCGTGCTGCCGCTGGAGCCGAAGGTCACCTCGACCTCGGCGATGACCGGCGTGATCAACCAGCAGGGCGTGTTCTTCTTCGTCGACACCCACGTGCAGGAAGACCCGACCGCCGAGCAGCTGTGCGAAGCGACCCTGCAGGCGGCCTACCGCATGAAGCTGTTCGGCATCGAGCCGAAGGTGGCGCTGCTGTCGCACTCCAACTTCGGCAGCCACGATTCGAAGGATGCGCTGAAGATGCGCCAGGTGCGCGAGCTGCTGCTCAAGCGCAACCCGCGCCTGAACGTGGATGGCGAAATGCAGGGCGACACCGCATGGGATGAAGCGCTGCGCCAGAAGCTGCTGCCGGGCTCGACCCTGCAGGGCCGTGCCAATCTGTTCGTGCTGCCGAACCTGGAAGCGGCCAACATCGCCTACAACCTGGTGCGCGTGTTCACCGACGGCGTGGCGATCGGCCCGATCCTGATGGGCGTGAACAAGCCGGTGCACATCCTGACCACCAGCGCGACCTCGCGCCGGATCCTGAACATGACCGCCATTGCGGCGGTCGATGCGCAGATCAGGAAGCAGCTGGAAGCGGAAAAGAAGGCATAAGCCTTCTTTCCGGTTCGATCGCAGAAACGCGCCCTACGGGGCGCGTTTCTGTTTGCGCAAAGCGGACACGGGTAGTGCCGGCCGCTGGCCGGCAACCGCAATGATGTCCAGGCACGCGACGGCAGCCGGCCAGCGGCCGGCTCTACCCCGGTCTGTGCCACACGCGCTACGCCGCCCGGTCATTTCCCTGCAACGCCGCTGCGGCCCAATACGCCCACGCGGCCCGGCCGTGGGAAGGGACCGGACCGGCCTTCCCACCCTGGGCCCGACCAACTTTCTCACTGGCGAGGGTGTCATGCGCAATCGAGTGACGCGGCGGTACTTCCAGCAGTTGTTCGCGCTGTACGCCGGCTTCGTGCAGTCGCGCTGAGGCCGCGATGCGGTAGCGCCGGGCAATGCCCGGCGAACGTAAAGTGCGTTGGAGCTCAGCGCCGCTTGCCGCGGCGCGCTGGTGCCGGCGGCGGTGCATCCGAACGCGGCTTGGCATACTGCGTCCACAGCGCCGGCAGTGCCTTGCCGGTGTGCTTCTGCCACAGCGCCGGTGCATAGCGGCCGTCGCGCAGGGCCTTGTCCAGTGCCAGCACCAGGCCCGGATGCTCGGCCTCGGCCCATTTCAGGAACGCACCGGTGACCCGGTAGCCGCTGTCGAAGTTCTGCCCCTTCTCGACCTTGCCCGGCAGTGCCCAGCCCGCAGCGGCATTGTCCATGCCGTAGCGGTCGCGTGCGTAGTCGGCGATGCCCTCCACCAGCCAACCCGGCACCCGTGCGTCGCCATAGCCCGGATAGCCCTGCACGATGTGCATGGCCTCATGGGTGACCAGGTCGATGTCGTTGGGGTGCTGCGCAAGCCAACCCGGGTTGATGGTGATCGTTGCGGCCTGGTCCTTGTCACCGACAAAGGCGATGCCGGTGTAGGCCGGGTCGATCACGATGCGCACCATCGCCGGCGCGGCCGGGTGGAAGTCCGCACGTTCGCGCAGGTAGGCGAAGAAGAACGTATCGATCACCCGCTTGCGCTGCGGCGCGGCCAAGGCGCCACGGGCGTCCTGGTAGTTCAGCGTCACGCCGTCGCGGGTCAGCTGCGTATCGAACGCCTGGGTCTGGCCGAAACTGGAGAAGGACAGGGCAACAAGGGCCAAGGGCAGAAAACGGAAGCGCATGCCGCTCATTGTACGGTGCCGGCCGCCAGCAGTTCGATCTCCGCCAGCGGCAGTCGTCCCGGTGCCGCCAGGCGCAGGCGGTATTCGCTGTAGCGACCGGGTTTTGCAATGCGGAATGGACGGGTCTGGCGGGCGGATTCGAAGTCTTCGCCGCTGCGCTGGTCGAGCACGGCCCAGCTGCCGCTGCCGTTGCGCGCCTCCAGTGTCCACTCACCGCCCTGGATACGGCTGTCACCGCTGGTCAGCGTGTACATCGTCGGGGTGCCCTCGGCCAGGCCGGCCAGCGCGATGGTTGCACCGCCGCCCAGGCCCACCGTCGTGCCGGCATCGTCATCGACCAGCGCGGGCAGGGCGCGGCCATCGGCCAACGTCGCCTTCGCGCCGCTGCCGAGCAGGTCGTGCAGCAGCTGCGGGCGCTGGCCGCGTGCGGTCAACGAGCGCGGCACGTCATCCACGCCACTGCCCCAGCGCGAGGGACGGGGGCCCATCACGAAGTCGAGCGTCGCGCCCTTGGCGATCAGCTCGTGCGGCACCCAGGTCTTCGTCCACGGCTTGCCGTTGATCTTCAGCGACTGCACGTAGACGTTCTCACGCGAGTTGTTGGCCGCGTTCACGGTCAGCACGACACCACCCTGCAGTTGCACGCGCGCATGTTCGAATGCCGGCGAGCCGATCACGTACTCCGGGGCGCCCATGCGCAGCGGGTACAGGCCCAGCGACGCCAGCACGTACCATGCCGAGGTCTCGCCGTTGTCCTCATCGCCCGGGTAGCCCTGGCCGATCTCGCTGCCGACGTACAGCCGCGACAGGATCTCGCGCACATGCTGCTGGGTCTTCCACGGCTGCCCGGCGTACAGGTACATCCACGGGATGTGGTGCGCCGGCTGGTTGCTGTGCGCATACATGCCCATGCGCACGTCGCGTGCTTCGGTCATCTCATGGATGGTGCCGCCATAGGAACCGGCCAGTGCCGGGTCGGCGGTTTCCGGTGTGGCGAAGAAGGTATCCAGCTTCGCCGCCAGCTTCTCGCGGCCACCGTACAGCGCCGCCAAGCCCTCGCCATCGTGGGCGGCGGTGAAAGCGAAGGTCCAGCCATTGGATTCGGTGTAGTCGTGGCCCCACACGCGCGGGTCGTAGTCCTTGCTGTCCACGCGCCAGCGGCCATCGGCCTTGCGGCCCTGGAAGAAGCCGGCGGCCGGGTCGAACATGGTCGCGTAGCTGGCGGCGCGATAGCGGAAGTACTCGGCCTCGGTGCTGTAGCGCTCGCGTGCAGCCGGCGTGGTGGCGCGCTTGGCCAGTGCATCGGCCATGTTGGCGATGCCGAAGTCATTGAGCGCGCCTTCCATCGTCCATGACATGCCTTCGTGCACGTCCGCGCTGGCGTAGCCACGGAAGGTCGAACGGTCCATGCCCTTGCGGCCGACATGACGGTCGGGCGGGACCACGGTCGCGTTCTTCAGCGCGGCGGCGTAAGCCTCGGCCGGATCGAAGCCGCCGATGCCCTTCAGCCAGGCATCGGCGAAGGCCACGTCCGAGCTGGTGCCGACCATCAGGTCGGCGTAGCCCGGCGACGACCACCGCGCGATCCAGCCGCCGGCGCGGTACTGCTCGATGAAGCCTTGCACCAGCTGGCCGGCATCGTCGGGCGTAAACAGCGCATAGGCCGGCCAGGTGGTGCGGAAGGTATCCCAGAAGCCGTTGTTGACGAAGACCTTGCCGTCGCGCACGGCCGCATAGCTGCGGGTCGCGCTGCCACCGGTGTTGTCATCGCTGGCGCTGGCCTGGTTGGCGTAGCGCCAGTCGGGTAGGGCCGCGCTGCCCACGTTTTCATGGCCGGAGTTGGGGTACAGGTACAGCCGGTACAGGCTGGAGTACAGCGTGGTCTTCTGGTCGTCGCTGGCGTTGCCGATGTCGAAACGGGCCAGGCGCGCGTCCCATGCATCCTGCGCACGGCTGGCCACGCTCTCCAGCGTATCGGCAGCGCTGATTTCCAGTGCCAGGTTGTGCCGCGCCTGCTCGACCGAGATCAGCGAGGTGGCGATGCGCATCGTCACCCGCCGGTCGCTGCCGGCGTCGAACTTGATGTAGCCGGTCGGGCGGCCGGTGTCGAGGCGGCCGCTGCTGCGCCACGGCTTGTCGAAGCTGGCCACCACGTACATGCGGCTGGCACCGTTGGACAGGCCGCTGCGCGTATCGGTGTAGCCGGACAGCGTCTGCGTGGCGGCGTCCAGGGTCAGGCCACCGCGCGCATCGACATTGTCGAACAGCAGGTTGGCGTCGCCGCCCTCGGGGAAGTCGAATCGGAACAGTGCGGCATGATCGGTCGGCGCGATGGCGGCAGCGATGCCATTGTCAAAGCGCACGTCGTAACGGTACGGGCGGGCGCTTTCGTGGCGGCGGTCGAACGACAGCGCGCGTTTGCGGCGGTCGGCGTCCGGCGCGCCACGGCTGGCCGAAGGCATCACCTGGAAGGTCTGGCGGTCGCCCATCCACGGGCTGGGCTGGTGGCTCAGTGCCAGCGCCTGCAGCTGCGGGCGGTTCTGCGCATCGTTCTGTTCGTTCCAGCGGTACAGCCAGTTCAGTGCGCCGGCATCGGTCACCGGGGTCCAGAAGTTGAACCCGTGCGGCACCGCCGTGGCCGGGAAGTTGTTGCCGCGCGAGAACGTTCCGTTGGCCTGGGTGCCGCGTGTGGTCAGCACCCAGTCCGAGACGCGCTGCGGCTGCTGGCGCGGCTGCGCATCCAGGCATACGTCGTCGATCCAGCCGGAGACCGGTGCACCTTCGGCACTGGCCACCTCCAGCTCGATCGCCACCACGCGGCGGCCTTTCAGCGCGGGCACGTCGCCCAGTCGCACCGCCTTGCGCGCCCACTGCTGTGGGTACAGCGTCTTCGACTCGCCCTGCGCATGGGCGCCAAGGGCCACGCCATGCTGGTCGCGCGCCGTGCCAGCCGAAACGCGGCTGCCATCGTCCAGCAGCAGGTCCAGCGATACATAGGTCGAGGCGACGGTGTCCTTGCCGACGATTTCCGGCAGCACCAGCCACGACAGCGTGGTATCGGCCTCGATGGGCAGGTCGGCCTTGAACAGTTCGCGCCTCGCGCTGCCGCCTTGGCTGCTGTAGCGCAGCGCATGCAGGCCGCTGTAGCCGGCATTGCGCTTGGCGGCGTAGGGCGCGGCCGGTCCATTGCCGATCGTGACCTGAAGCGCACCGGTGGCCTGCGCCGGGACAGGTTCGCCCGGTTCGAACGAGGTCTGCAGCCCCTGCGCCAGCGCCGGCATCGCAGTGGTCACGCAGGCCAGGGCCAGAGTGAGCGGAAGCAGGGCGCGGCGTGGATCAGACAGGGTCATGCAAGGGTCTCCCGAGAGGCAGGCGGCAGGCAGAACCCGCATCGGCGGACACCACGGACAGCATCGCTCCGCCCGCCGGGAGGGCAGTGGAAGAGGCGATGCCGGTCCGGTGGGGGCGGGCCATGCGATCGGGTCTGATTGGGGTGGGCCGATTCACGGCCTGGCCCGATCCTGCAACAGCCGCAGCAGCCTGACAAGTGCCATTTAGTTCGATCCAAATGCGGCAAATTTCGCAGTCGGCGGGTTTCCGGCGTGAACCCGCTGGATCGATTGAAGGATTTCCGCCAGTGCGAGGCCTTGGATCTGCCGCGCAACCGCGCAAGGAGACGCCCTGCGGCGGGCAAAGACCTGTTGTTGCGCAATGTCAGGGCGGCCCGGATGCTAGAATCACAGGCCTCGCAACCCGTTCATCGACATCCGCCATGAGCCATACCGCCACCGCGCCCGCCAACGCCGAGAAGCGCTACACCGTGCATCGCAGCGATCTGCCGTTGAGCTGCCCGACCCCGGAAATGGCGCTGTGGAACTCGCATCCGCGCGTGTACCTGCCGATCGAGGACGAGCCCAACGGCGAAGCGCAGTGCCCGTACTGCGGGTCCGTGTTCGTGCTGGCCGACTAAACGGCGGCCCCTTCGATGCGCCGATTGACCGTGGTGCAGTTGCTGCCGGCGCTGCACTCCGGTGGTGTCGAGCGCTCGACCCTGGAAATCGCTGCGGCCCTGGTTGCCGCCGGCCATCGCGCGCTGGTGGTGTCTGCCGGCGGCCGCCTGGTGCAGCCGCTGCTGGACAGCGGTGCCGAGCACCTCACCCTGGATATCGGCCGCAAGTCGCTGCTGACCCTGCGCCATCTGCCGACCCTGCGCCGGCTGTTTGCCGAAGTTGGTGCGGACATCGTGCATGCCCGTTCGCGGCTGCCGGCCTGGCTGGGCCTGTACGCGATCCGCGCCATGCCCGCCGCACAGCGCCCGCATTGGGTGACCACCGTGCACGGGTTGAACTCGCCCAGCCGCTACAGCGCGGTGATGACCAGTGGCGAACGCGTGATCTGCGTGTCCAACACCGTGCGCGACTACGTGCAGCGGCACTATCCGACGGTTCCCGAAGCGAAGCTGCAGGTGATTCCGCGCGGCGTCGATGTCACACAGTTTCCGCGCGTGGCCCGCGCCGACCGCCGGCCACGACTGGCGCTGGCAGCCGACTACCCGTGGCTGGCGCAGGTTGGGGGCCCGCTGCTGCTGCTGCCGGGGCGGGGCACCCGGCTGAAGGGACATGCCCATGCGCTGCAATTGCTCGCCGATGTACGTGCAGCTGGTGTGCCGGCACAGCTGTGGATGCTGGGCACCGATGAACCGGGCCGCGAAGTCTACGTGGCCGACCTGCGCCGGCAGGCCGCTGCCTTGGGCGTGACCGACGCCGTGCAGATCAGCACGCCGACCGCGCGCATCGCCCAGGCCTATGCGGCCAGCGATCTGGTGCTGCAGCTGTCGGACAAACCGGAATCGTTTGGCCGCACCGTGGTCGAGGCGCTGTCGGTCGGCCGTCCGGTGCTGGGCTGGGATCATGGTGGCGTCGGCGAACTGCTTCGGCAGCTGCAGCCCGCTGGCGCGGTGCCGCTGGGCGATGCACGCGCGTTGGGTGAACGTGCGCTGGCCCTGCTGGCGCAGCCGCCGTCCTTGCCGACCCGCATCCCGTTTACGCTGCAGGCCATGCAGCGCGATACCCTCCGCCTCTATGCCGACCTCGCTGGCTGACTCCGCCGTCACCGTGCGCGACGACCGCGCCGGGCGCTGGGCGCCGTGGTGGGTGCTGACGTACGTAGCGCTGTGGCCATTGCCGGGCATCGCGGAGACCGTGCTGGGCCTTGGCGCGGTCTACGCCGCCGTGCGCATGGTCATGCGCCGCCTGCAGCGCCGCCCGCATCTGTTGAGCACGGCAGCGTGGGCGCTGACCTCCATCCTGTTCCTCGGCTATTGGCTGCCGCAGGCGTTCTCGGCGTTTGATGCAATCGATCCGGCAGCGTCGTGGACGAAGGCGGCTGCCGGCCTGCGCTACCTGCCCTTCATGTGGCTGGTGGCGATCGCGGTGGCCACGCCGGAACGCAGGCGGCTGACCTTCGGCGGCCTGGCGCTGATCACCGGCGCATGGACGCTGGATGCGCTGGTGCAGGCGCTGGCCGGAACCAGCCCGTGGTTCTGGTCGCTTGAGCAGCTGAAGCTTGCGGTAAGTGGTCACGCGTTGTGCCCGGCCACTGAGGCGGCCGTGGTCGATCGCCTCAGTGGCGCACTCGGGCCGTGCAACCTGAAGTTCGGCCAGGTCCTGGCCAGTCTCTCACCGTTCCTGTTGTTGCCGCTGGCGCGTCGCTTTGGCAATCCGGGTTGGGTACTGGCCGCGGCGGCGCTGGGCTGCGTGCTGCTGCTGGCCGGCTCGCGCGCGTCGTGGATCACCTTCGCGCTGGTGCTGGCCTACAGCGGCGTGCGCCAGTTCGGTGTGAAGCGGATGCTGCTGCTGGCGCTGCTCGGCGTGCTGGGCGCCGGCGTGCTCACCGCGGGCGTGCCGCAGCTGCGCGAACGCCTTGCGCGTACCGCGATGGCGTGGGATGGAAGCGAACGCGGTGTCGACGAGGCACTGTCGGGGCGCGCGCGTATCTGGGAAGCCGCCGTCTGCATGATCGAAGAACACCCGTTCAACGGCGTCGGCGCACGCGGTTTCCGCGATGCCTATCCCGCCTGCGTGGCCGAAGAGGGGCTGGCGGTATGGGGGGATGCTCCCGCCCTGCACGCGCATCAGATCGTGCTGGAAATCCTGGCAGAAACCGGGGTGATCGGCCTGCTGCTGTGGCTGGCAGCCGTGGCCCAGGCCTGGCGGGCCTGGCGCTATGCACCGGCGGCCGCGCGTGACCGGGCCCGCCCTGCGATGCTGGCGCTGGCGGTCACCGTGTTTCCGCTCAACACGCATCTGGCGTTCTATTCCGCGTTCTGGGGCGGCCTGACCGTGCTGCTCGCTGCCTTGTTCGCCGGCAGCCTGCTGGCGCGGGAATCGGACGACGCGCCACCGCTGCTGTGATCGTCCATCCACGCATGGCGTGGCTCTACTGCACGTACCGAACGAATGTCGCCGCGGTGGATCCACGCCATGGCGTGCATGGGACGATCATCGGGCGCATGTCGCCATAGTAGATCCACGCCATGCGTGGATGGGGCTTTCCCGACGCAAATGCGCGCCAACCTCCACTACCCGTGCCTCCGTGTGTATCGCACGCTGGGCCATGGCCAGCCCCAGACTCCGCTACGGTCGGTATTCCCGAACCGGCAACGTCTACTCATTGACCACGGCAACCCTTGGCCGTGAACCGTTATTCGCCGATGCGGCGAACATGGCGATCCTGATCGACACCCTGCGCCTCGTCGAGCGTAGGGGCTTCAGCCACAGTCTCGCCTGGGTGGTGATGCCTGACCATCTGCACTGGCTGATGGAACTGCGCAGTGGAACCCTGGCCGGGTGCATGTCCCTTCTGAAGTCACGCAGCAGCAGGTTGCTGAACCGGCGGCTGGAGCGGCAGGGCGCGCTGTGGCAGCACGGCTATCACGACCATGCAGTGCGGACCGACGAATCGCTTCACGAGAAGGCAATGTACATCCTGGCCAATCCAGTCCGTGCGGGCCTGGCGTGCGTGGTGGGGGAATACCCGTACGCCTGGTGCCGCTGGCCGTTGTGAATCACGGAACGGAATCGAAGAGCATCCACGCATGGCGTGGCTCTACTTGTAAAAATCGCTCCGCCCACCCGGCTGGCGCTTGAAACGGCGGTGGATCCACAGGTACTGGTCGGGTGCCTCGCGCACCATCGCTTCGATGGCCTGGTTGACCCGCGTGGTATCGGCTTCCACATCCTCGCTGGGAAAGTTCTCCAGCGGCGCGCCGATCTTCAGGAAGTACTTTCCGCCCTCGCGGCGGTGGAAGTACGGAATCACCGCGCAGCCGGTCATGCGCGCCAGCTGGTGGGTGGCCGTAATAGTGGACGCGGTATGGCCGAAGAACGGGACGAACACGGTGTCCTTGCCACGCATGTCCTGGTCCGGCGCATACCAGAGAAAGCCGCCCTTCTTCAGGTGGCGCACGGTCGCGCGGATGTCCTCGTTGGCGAACATCGCCTTGGCATAGCGCAGGCGGCCGAACTTCACCGCCCACTCGTACACCGGGTTCTTGTGCTTGCGGTACATGCCTGAAAGATCGACGTAGTCGCACAGCAGGCGGCCGCACATCTCCAGGGTCATGAAATGGCCGGACACCAGCAGTACGCCGCGGCCTTCGGCCTGCATCCGCCGCAGATGTTCCAGGCCTTCGATCTGCACCTGTGGGCGGATGCGGTCGATGCTGCCCCACCACGCGCGGATGCACTCGAACACGCCCACACCCAGTGCGTCGAAGCTGTCGCGCACCAGGCGCTGGCGCCAGGCTTCGTCCTTTTCCGGGAAACACAGCCGCAGGTTGACTTCGGCGGCGCGACGGCGGCTGCCGAGCAGGCGCCAGCTGATCCAGCCCACGCCACGACCGAGCGCACGCTGCAGCATCCACGGCAGGCGGGCGATGGCGAAGGCGCCGAGCATGGCGGCGAACATCGGCCAGTTGCGGGGATCGCGCAGCGACGGACGGACGGCGGTGGTGGCATCGGACATGGCGCCATTCTACCAACCCGGCAGCGTGTCTTTCCCGGGGGGCTCCCGTATCCTTGCCGCATGCGCAAAGACCCTGCCGAATGGATCCTGCGCGGCCTGTACTCGGCCGTGCTCTACATCCTGCTGCCGATCACCGTGTACCACCTGGTCTGGCGCGGTTTCCGGGTCCGTGAATACTTCCGGCGCTGGGACGAGCGCTATGCCTCGTATCCGCAGCCGACCGGCCAGCCGCGGGTCTGGCTGCATGCGGTCTCGGTGGGCGAGGTCAATGCCGCCGCGCCGCTGGTGAATGCCCTGCGCCAACAGCGTCCGGACATCCGCTGGGTCATCACCACCATCACCCCGACCGGTTCGGAGCGCGTGCGTGCGCTGTGGGGGGACGCGCTGGACCACGTCTATCTGCCGTACGACGTGCCGGGCAGCGTCAACCGCTTCCTCGGCCACTTCCAGCCCAGCCTGGCGCTGATCCTGGAAACCGAGCTGTGGCCGAACATGCTGTTCGGCTGCCGCGACCGCCATATCCCGGTCTATATCCTCAACGCCCGCCTGTCTGCGCGTTCGCTGCGCGGTTACCGGGTGCTGGCGGCGCTGATCCGCCGTGCGCTGCGCACGGTCACCTGCGTGGCCGCGCAGTCGCAGGACGACGCCGCGCGCTTCGTGCAGCTGGGGGCGGCGCGGGAACAGGTGCAGGCCCTGGGCAACCTCAAGTTCGATATCGCCACGCCGGATGTGCAGCGCTTCGTCGAGCAGTTCCACGCCTGCGTGCCCGCCGGGCGCCCGGTGTGGATCGCGGCCAGTACCCATGATGGCGAGGAGCAGGCGGTGATCGACCTGCATCGGCGCCTGCGCCAGCAGCACCCCGACCTGTTGTTGCTGTGGGCGCCGCGGCACCCCGAGCGCTTCCCGAAGGTGGAGGCGCTGGCGCGCGAGCAGGGCTGGAGCGTGGCGACCCGTCGTGCGAAGCAATGGCCCGAGGCCGGCACGGATGTATTCGTCATCGACACCCTGGGCGAGCTGATGCCGTTCTATGCCTGCGCGCAGGTTGCCTTCGTCGGCGGCAGCCTGCAGCCGATCGGTGGCCACAACCTGCTGGAACCGGCGGCAATGGGTACTGCGGCTGTGACCGGCCCCCACCTGCACAACTTCGCCGAGATCTCCCGCCGCATGCGTGAGGCCGGTGCCTTGCTGATCGGCGATGACGTGCAAGCGGTGGGTGACCTGCTGCAGCACCTGCTCCAGGACCCGCAGGCGCGCGAGGACATGGCGCGGGCAGGCTGCACGTTGATCAGCAATGGCCGTGGCGCTTTGCAGCGCACGCTGGCCCTGGTCGCGCCACATCTGCCGCCGCCGCGCGGCTGAGTCCACCGGCCGCACAGGCCTGCGCCCAGTCCGTCGACTGACGTGATCGACTGCATCAATTCTGCTTAGCGGGCGGAGTTCTGTCGCGACAGAACCGGGTGCGCGTCGCTGGGCGTGTCTGCGGTCACATCGCGGCGCGCACGGCAAGGATTCTGATATCGCCCTTCGGCGCAGGCTGCCAGCCTGCTGTCGACCGCGCTTGGACGGATATCAAGGGAGCTTGCGATGGATGGGGGCAGCAGGCCGGAGGGCATCGGTGATGCCCGGCCCGGCATGGAGCATCTTGCAGTGGTGGCGCTGACGCTGCTGCTGGGGGGCAATGTGGTCGCGCTGATCGGCCAGCACACGGCGGCCGAGGCTGGGCCGGCCATCGTGCTGAGCCTGTTGCTGGCCGCACTGGGTACGATGCCACTGCTGTATTGCCTGCACGCCCTCAACCAGCAGCTGCCGGCTGTCGATGGCCTGCAGGGAGTGTTGCGTGCGTGCTGGGGCCGGGCATCCGCCGGTGTGCTCGGCGGCGCGCTGTTGTTGGAACTGGTGGCGACCATGGGTGGCGTGGCGCAATCGCTGGCCCGTCATCTGCGTGCACTGCTGGCCTATTGTGGCGTCGAGGCCGACTACGCGGTGCCGGGTCCGCTGATGGCCAGCCTGGCGGTGCTTCTGATTGGTGTGGTCGGGTTGCTGCCGTGGCGACGAATGGTTCTGGTGGCGTGTGCGCTGTTGACGATGAAGATCGGGACCGGCCTGCTGCTGGTGGCACTGGCAGCCCGTTACATGCACTACGCGCACTGGATTCCCTGGCTGCCGGAGGCGACGGCTCCCTATCGCTTTGGGCTTGGTGGTGTATTGGCGGCGAGCGTGCCGCTGCTGGGTGCGTTCGCCAGCGTGGGCCTGGCGGTTGGATTTCCCGGCTTGGGCGGGCAGGTGAAGGCGCGCCAGTCGCGGCTGCTGGCGGGCATGCTGCTGCTGGCCATGCTGTTGCTGATCGTGGTCGCTGCATTGCAGGCCGGGCTGGTCGAGTTCCCTGCATTGGACAGCACGCGACCGCTGGCGGTAGCCCTGCAACCGCACCCGCAGCTGCAGTGGCTGATGCCGTTGCTGCCGCTGGCCGGCGCGGCCGGATTGGCCGCGCTGCTGCTGGTGCTGCTGCGGGTGGGCCTGTGCTTGGCGATGCAGCTGTGGCCGGCACGGCATGACGAAGCAATCGGCATGCATGTGCGGGCGGTGCCGGTCGCGTTGATTCTGTCAGCGGCGGTGCTGGCTTTCGGCGTGCCCGCGGGCATCCTGCCGGTGCTGCCCGGCCCGGTCGTGCTGGTGGTGATGGCCGCCCTGTGCCTGGCCGTACTGCGCGGGCAGTCACCGTTGGCACGTGGCCTTGCGCTGCTGGCGCCTGTGGCCGCCGGACTGTGCATGCTGGCCGCCATCGGGTGGCTGCGGGCCTGGCCCGGCTGATGGCCGTGCATCGCGCACAAAAAAGCCACCCTCGCGGGTGGCTTTTCGTTGCCGGCAGGCGACGGCTCAGTGCGTCGTCGTTGCCGGATTGCCCGCGTCCTGGGTCAGCAGGCGGTTCACGTCCTGCAGCTCGGCCACGTCCAGTGCACCCAGCGACTGGCTCAGCAGCAGGCGGTTCTGCAGGAAGGTGTAACGGGCCTGGGCGTAGTCCAGCTGCGCCGAGAACAGGATGCGCTGGTTCTGGATCACATCCAGCACGGTACGGGTGCCGACCTCCAGGCCGACCTGCGAAGCGTCGTACGCGCTCTGCGCCGAGACCACCGCCAAGCGGCGGGCTTCCACTTCGCTGATGCCCTGCACCAGGGTCTGGTAGGCATTGCGGGTATTGCGGTCCAGGGCACGCTTCTGCTGCTCGTAGCCGTCCTGGGCGATGTCACGCTGGGCCAGCGCCTGGCGCACGCCGGACTGGGTGGCACCACCGGAGAAGATCGGCACGCTCAGGGTCAGGCCGATGCTGTTGGTGCGTGCGTCCGGCGACAACGAGCCGGCGCCGGTGCTGTCGCCCCAGGTCGCGCTCTTGCCCCAGCTGCCGCCCAGCGACAGGGTCGGGTAATGGCCACCGCGGGCAGCCTGCACGCCAGCTTCGGCCGCACTGACCTTCAGCTCCTGCGCCTTCAGCGCCGGATTCTGGGTGGTGGCCTGCTGCACCAGCTCATCGATGTTGCCGCGGTTGGCCGGCACTTCCGGGCGGAAGTCCGCCGGCAGGCCACGCAGGTTGGTCACCGGCTGGCCGGTCAGTTCGGTCAGGGCCTGGTAGTTATCGGCCAGGGTGTTCTGCGCAATGATGGTGTTGGCACGCGCCTGGTCGTACTGGGCGCGTGCTTCGTGCACGTCGGTGATCGGCGCCAGGCCCACTTCCAGGCGCTTGTCGGCGAAGTCGAACTGCTTCTTCGCGGCCGCTTCGTTGGTCTGCGCGGCGTTCAGCGATTCGATCGCCACCAGCACGTTGAAGTAGGCCGCCGAGGTGCGCACGATCAGGTTGTCGTTGGCCGATTCGAGGGTGAAGTCCGCCGCCTTGCTCAGCTCACGCTGCGAGCGCAGGTTGTTGATCTGGGTCCAGTTGAACAGCGTCTGGCTGCCGTCGATCGTGTAGGTGCGGCGCTTGTTGGTGAACGAGCCGGAGTTGGCGTCGGCGTTCGGCTCGCTGCGCGTGCGGTTCAGCGCGGCCTGGCCGTTGATCTGCGGCAGCAGGGCGGCACGCGCCTGCACGGCGCCTTCCTTGTCGTACAGCCGGGTCGATTCGGCGGCCGACAGCTGCGGATCGCCGTTGCGGGCCATTTCGTAGACCTGCAGCAGGTCGGCGGCATGGGCGGACAACGGCAGCAGGGCAGTGGCCAGCGCAACAGCGAGGGATCGGCGGATCATTGCGGCTTCCTTGGACTCAGAGGTGGAACTGGGGGGCCGGGGCGGCACCACGCAGGTAATCGATATCGGTCTCGAACAGGGACTCGGAGCTGCCGTCGGCCTTGACCAGCAGGGCCTCCATCGCCGGCGAGCGGCCGTGGATCACGAACAGGCGGCCACCCGGACGCAGCCACGAGGCGAACTGTGACGGCACCACGTCGACCGCACCAGTGACACAGATCACGTCAAAGCGGCGTTCGGTCTGCCAGGACAGGGCATCGGCCACTTCCACGCGGACGTTGCTGCCCAGGCCGGAAGCGTCCAGGCGGGCACGCGCGGCGGCGGCCAGCTCCGGGTCGATTTCCAGGCTCAGCACATCGCGCGCCAGCGCGCCGATGCAGGCGGCCAGGAAGCCGCTGCCGGTGCCGATTTCCAGCACTTCGTCACCCGGCTGCAGGTCCAGCGCCTGCAGGGTACGGCCCTCGATGACCGGCTTCATCATCTTCTGGCCGTGACCGATCGGCAGTTCGACATCGGCGTAGGCCAGTGCCCGGTGTGCATCGGCGACAAAAGCCTCGCGCGGCAGGCGGGCCAGGACGTCGAGCACCTTGATGTCCAGCACGTCCCAGGGACGGATCTGCTGTTCCACCATCAGTTCGCGGGCGTGGGCGTAATCAATCGTCATGAGGTTCAAATCCAGCGCAGTGGGCCGGCCATTTTACCGGTGCCGGAGGCCGGCGGCGCGCCCAGAGCATCAGCTGCCGGGGGCCGGGGTCGCAGTGCCGGAAGTCATCGCGACCTCCGGTTCGTTCAGTTTTGGTTATTCAGCCGTTCCGGCCCCTCGCGGCGCGTAGGCGCGCAGGAAGAAGTCGATGCTGGCGGTCACGTGGGCAAGAGGGTCGCACTCCACCGGTGACAGCGGCATGCCGCACATCATATGCATGTGCACTTCGCCCTTGACCAGGGTCAGGAACTGCTCGCCAGCCAGCGAATAGTCGGTGATTTCCAGCTCGCCGCGCTCGGCGCGTGCCCGCAGGAAGTCAGCCAGGGCCTCGCAGGTACGTTCCGGTCCTGCCTTCCAGAACAGCTCGCGCAGGCGTTCGTCGGTCTCCGGCGCCATCATCATGCGCTGGATCGAGATCGCCGCGTCGGAGGTGATCAGTTCGAAGAAGGCCAGACCGATGCCGATCAGCTGGTCGCGCAGCGGGCCGTCCGTGTCGGCCACGAACAGGGCATCGGGCAGCATTTCAATGCACTTTGACTGCACGGCCTCGGAGAACAGGGTCTCCTTGTCGCCGAAGTGGCTGTACACGGTCAGCTTCGAGACGCCGGCCTGGGCGGCGATGGTGTCCATGCTCACGCCGGTATACCCCTGTTCGATGAACAGTACCTTGGCTGCTTCAAGGATCGCCGCGCGCTTGCCCAGATCCTTGGGGCGCCCGGGTCCGGCGGCCTTGGCAGCAGGCTTGGCCGACGGCTTGCGGGAAGTGGAAGAACTCATCGCAACAATACTAGACCAAGCGGTTCGATATTTATACTATACCGGCCGGTTTATTAAATTGGGCCGGCAGTCGCGGCTCCCCCTTGTTGCAACCCTGCGTTTTCAGGACGTTGACCGATGAAGATCGTGCGCTGGATGGGCGGTATGGTGTGGGTGGCTGCGCTGGCAGCCTGTTCGGGGCAGGAACAGGCGCCGCAGGCGGCCGTGCCGGTACTGGTGGTTCACCCCGGCGAACAGGCCGGACAGGCGCCGGCGGCGTTCCCGGGCACGGTGCGTGCCCGCCAGGAAAGCCCGCTGTCGTTCCGCGTCGGCGGCAACCTGGTCAAGCGCCATGTCGATGCCGGGCAGCGGGTAAAGAAGGGCGACGTGCTGGCCGAGCTGGATGCAGCCGACTTCGCATTGCAGGCCCGCGCTTCGCAGGCGCAGCTGGCCGCAGCTGAAGCCGACCTGGTGCGTGCCCGCGACGACCTCAAGCGCTACCAGGTGCTGGCCGACCAGCAGCTGGTCAGCCGTTCGCAGCTGGACCAGCAGTCCGCCGCCTTCAAAGCGGCGCAGGGTCAGGCCAACGCCGCCCGCGCCAACCTCGATGTGCTGCGCAACCAGGCCGACTACGCGCAGCTGCGCGCACCGGCTGACGGCGTGATCGCCAGCCGCGAGGCCGAGGCTGGGCAGGTGGTGTCCGCCGGACAGACCATCTTCAACCTGGCCGCCGACGGTGGCCGCGAAGTGCTGATCGACCTGCCCGAAGCCACCATCCGCGACTACGCGGTCGGCCAGCCGGTCGAGGTGGAACTGTGGAACCGCCCGGGGCAGCGCCTGCCGGGCACGATCCGCGAGATTGCCGCCGCCGCCGATCCGCAGGCACGCACCTACGCGACGCGGGTCAGCCTGGCCGCCGATGCGCTGGCCGATGTCGAGCTGGGCCAGAGCGCGCGCGTCTACAGCAGCGCCGGCCGCCACGGCACCCTGCAGCTGCCGCTGGGCGCGCTGCAGCGCGGTGCCAATGGTGCTGCCAGCGTGTGGGTGGTCGATCCGGCCAACAGCACGTTGAAGGCCGCCGCGGTCACCACCGGTGCCTACGGCAGCGAGACGGTGCCGGTGCTGTCCGGCGTGGGGGCCGGTGACTGGGTGGTCGCCGCAGGCGGCCACCTGCTGCGCGCCGGCCAGCCGGTGATCGCCGTGGACCGGCAGAACCGGCCGGTGCTGAAGCCGGCCACGCCGGCCGCTTCCGCCAAGGCCAGGGAGTAAGCCGGTGCGCCGCTTCAATCTTTCCGAGTGGGCGTTGTCCAATCGCCCGCTGGTGCTGTTCGCGATGCTGGCGTTCGCGCTGATCGGCGCGTGGTCGTACAAGCATCTGGGCCAGTCCGAGGATCCGCCATTCACGTTCAAGGCCATGGTGGTGCGCACGCTGTGGCCGGGCGCCACCGCCGAACAGGTCTCGCGCCAGGTGACCGAGCCGATCGAGAAGGCGCTGATGAACACCGGTGAGTACGAGTTCATCCGCTCGTACTCGCGCCCGGGCGAATCGCAGGTCATCTTCATGGCGCGCGACAGCCTGCGTTCCAGGCAGATCCCGGACCTGTGGTACCAGGTGCGCAAGCGCGTGGGTGACATCCGTCCGACGCTGCCGCGCGAGATCGTCGGCCCGTTCTTCAACGATGAGTTCGGCGATACCTACGGCAACATCTACGCCTTGACCGGCAAGGGCTTCGACTACGCGGTGATGCGCGACTACGCCGACCGCATCCAGCTGGAACTGCAGCGCGTGCCCGACGTCGGCAAGATCGACCTGGTCGGCCTGCAGGACGAGAAGGTCTGGATCGAGCTGTCCAACACCCGCCTGGCCACGCTGGGTGTGTCGATGCAGCAGGTACAGCAGGCGCTGGCCGACCAGAATGCGGTCACCGGCACCAGCTTCTTCGAGACCGCCACCGATCGCGTGCAGCTGCGCGTGACCGGCCAGTTCAACGACATCGAAGCAATCCGCCAGTTCCCGATCCGTGCTGGCGACCGCACCGTGCACTTGGGCGACATCGCCGAGGTCAAGCGCGGCTTCGCCGATCCGGCGTCGCCGAAGATGCGCTTCATGGGCGAAGAGGCGATCGGCCTGGCGGTGGCGATGAAGGATGGCGGTGACATCCTCAAGCTCGGCGCCAACCTCGATGCCGAGTTCCAACGGCTGCAGAAGACCCTGCCGGCCGGCATGCAGCTGCGCAAGGTGTCCGACCAGCCGCAGTCGGTGGAAGAGTCAGTCGGCGAGTTCGTGCAGGTGCTGACCGAGGCGGTGGTGATCGTGCTGCTGGTCAGCTTCTTCTCGCTGGGCCTGCGCACCGGCCTGGTGGTGGGCGTCACCATTCCGCTGGTGCTGGCGATGACCTTCTTCGTCATGCACTACTTCGACATCGGCCTGCACAAGATCTCGCTGGGCGCGCTGGTGCTGGCGCTGGGCCTGCTGGTGGACGATGCGATCATCGCGGTGGAGATGATGGCCACCAAGATGGAGCAGGGCTACGACCGCCTGCGCGCGGCCAGTTTCGCCTGGGAATCGACTGCGTTCCCGATGCTGACCGGTACGCTGATCACCGCGGCTGGCTTCCTGCCGATCGCCACGGCGGCATCGAGCACCGGTGAATATACGCGTTCGCTGTTCCAGGTGGTGACCATCGCGCTGGTGGTGTCGTGGATCGCGGCGGTACTGTTCATTCCCTACCTGGGTGACAAGATGCTGCCGGACCTGTTCAATCCGCAGCCGCCCAAGCCGGGCAGCCTGCCCGCGCGCTGGCATGCCAAGCGCCAGCAGTGGGCCGACCGCTACCCGGCGCTGGCCAACCTGATTGCGCCGCCGCAGCATGGGCACGACCATGATCCGTACCAGCGCCCGTTCTATCGCAGTTTCCGCCGTTTCCTCGATACCTGCCTGCGCCATCGCTGGTGGGTGATCGCCGCGACCATCGCCCTGTTCGTGTTCTCGCTGATGATGTTCCGCTTCGTGCCCCAGCAGTTCTTCCCGGACTCGACCCGGCCGGAGCTGATGGTGGACATCGAGCTGGCCGAGGGCGCCTCGCTGCGCTCGACCCAGGCCCAGGCCGAGAAGCTGGAAAAGCTGCTGTCCCGCCGCGAGGGCATTGCCAACTACGTGTCCTATGTGGGCACCGGTTCGCCGCGCTTCTATCTGCCGCTGGACCAGCAGCTGCCGGCGACCAACTTCGCCCAGTTCGTGGTGTTGGCCAAGGACATCAAGGCGCGCGAGAGCACCCGCGACTGGCTGCTGCACGAGGTGATCCCGAAGTTCCCGGACGTGCAGATGCGCGTGACCCGCCTGGAGAACGGACCGCCGGTCGGCTATCCGGTGCAGATGCGCATCTCCGGCGAGCACATCGAGAAGGTGCAGGCGATCGCGCGCCAGGTCGAGGCCAAGGTGCGGGAGAACCCGCACGTGATGAACGTCAACCTGGACTGGAGCGAGCCGAGCAAGGTGGTGCGCCTGGTGGTCGACCAGGAGCGCGCCCGCGCGCTGGGCGTTAGCAGCGCCCAGGTCAGCCAGTTCCTGTCCAGTTCGTTGGCCGGGCAGTCGGTGAGCGTGTATCGCGAAGGCAATCGTCAGATCGAGATGCTGCTGCGCGGGCCGGCCGATGAGCGCAACCAGCTGGAGCTGCTGTCCAGCCTGTCGATGCCCACCGCCAACGGTGGCAGCATCACGCTGTCGCAGGTGGCGACGATGGAGTACGGCTTCGAGGACGGCATCATCTGGCACCGCAACCGGTTGCCGACGGTGACCGTGCGCGCCGACATCAGTGATGGCATGCAGGCGCTGGACGTGGTGCATCAGATCCTGCCCACACTGGATGGCATCCGTGCCGAGCTGCCCAGTGGTTACCTGCTGGAAACCGGCGGTACCGTGGAGGATTCGGCACGTGGCCAGAACTCGATCAAGGCCGGCATGCCGCTGTTCCTGGTGGTGGTGGCCACGCTGCTGATGCTGCAGCTGCGCAGCTTCTCGCGTGCAGCGATGGTGCTGGTGACCGCGCCGCTGGGCATCATCGGCGCGACCCTGTTCCTGCTGCTGTTCCGGGCGCCGTTCGGCTTCGTCGCGCTGCTGGGCACGATCGCACTGGCCGGCATGATCATGCGCAACTCGGTGATCCTGATCGACCAGATCCAGCAGGACATCGATGCCGGGCATGACCGCTGGCATTCGATCATCGATGCCACGGTGCGCCGCTTCCGCCCGATCGTGCTGACCGCGCTGGCGGCGGTGCTGGCGATGATTCCGCTGTCGCGCAGCGCGTTCTACGGCTCGATGGCGATCTCGATCATGGGTGGCCTGATCGTCGGTACGGTGCTGACTCTGGTGTTCCTGCCGGCGTTGTACGCGGCGTGGTTCCGGGTGAAGCCCGATGAATCCGGGGCGTAACGCCGACCGGGGTCGGATCCCTTTTCCTCCGGGAAAAGGGTCTGACCCCACCCATGCCGGTTGGTCCCTTCCCAGGTGGGTGCCAACCTTGGTTGGCACAGATGTATCCATCCACGCATGGCGTGGATCTACTGCAGCTGCAGGCCGGCCCTCAAGACCGGCAGCAGCCATTCGATGAACACCTGAACACGCTGCGCCCGGTGTTGCCGATGCGGTTGCAACAGCGTCACCGGCAAGGGCTGCGCCACGTGCTGTGGCATCACCTCCACCAACGCGCCGGATTGCAGTTCGGCCTGCACGTCGTAGCGCGGAATCTGCAGCAACCCCAACCCCGCCACACAGCACGCAATCGATGCCTCGGCGCTGTTCACACGCACCCAGCCGGGCATCGGCAGCGTGCGCAGTTGGCCGCCGTCCTGCCACTCCCACGGTTCCACCCGTGCCGTGGTCGGCGACGCGTAGTTCACCGCGCGGTGCTGCGGCAGGTCCGCAGGATGCTGCGGCATGCCGTGTTCGCGCAGGTAAGCGGGCGCGGCGACGTTGACGAAGTCGAGCTGGCCCAGCGTGCGCGCCACCAGGCTGGAATCGCCCAGTTGACCGACCCGCAGCACCGCATCGCAAGCGTCCTCGATCAGGTTTACCGCGCGGTCGGTCATGCCCAGGTCCACTTCCACCTGCGGATACTGCGCGAAGAATTCGGGCAGCGCCGGTGCGATGATGCGGCGGCCGATGCGGCTGGGCACGTCGATCTTCAGCAGACCGACCGGTTGCGCATCGTCTTGACGGAACAGCGATTCGGCGTCCTCGACCTCGGCGATCAGGCGCAGGCAGCGGGCATGGAACACGTCGCCATCATGGGTGGTGGACACCCGGCGGGTCGAGCGCTGCAGCAGGCGGGTGCCAAGCCGCTGTTCGAGCTCGGCCACCGCCGCCGAAACGGTCGAGCGGGGCAGGCCGAGCTGGTCGGCGGCGCGGGTGAAGCTGGCGCACTCCACGACCCGGGTGAAGATGCGGAAGCGATCGATCCGGTCCATTGTTCGCTGGCTCTGGAAAGTTAAGTTAATGTGGCGGGCTTTATCCGCTTTTTCTGCACGATATCGTCGTCAGGGCAGGGTTGCCACCCCGGGTAGCCCCCTCCCGAGACCGAAGCCATGACCGAGCATTCCCTCAAGGGCAAGACCGTGCTGATCGCCGGTGGCGCCAAGAACCTGGGCGGCCTGATCGCCCGCGACTTCGCCGCACAGGGCGCCAAAGCCATCGTCATCCACTACAACAGTGCCGCTACCCAGGCCGATGCAGAAGCGACTGTAGCCGCAGTGCAGGCCGCCGGCAGCAAGGCGGTGGCCCTGCAGGGCGACCTGACCTCGGCGGCAGCGATGGAGCGCTTGTTCGCCGATGCCGTGGCCGCAGTCGGCCGTCCCGACATCGCCATCAATACGGTCGGCAAGGTATTGAAGAAACCGCTGCTGGACACCAGCGAAGCGGAGTACGACGAGATGAGCGCGGTCAACGCCAAGGCGGCGTTCTTCTTCCTCAAGGAAGCCGGCCGCCACGTCAACGACGGTGGTCGCATCTGCACCCTGGTCACCTCATTGCTGGGTGCCTACACGCCGTTCTATTCCAGCTACGCCGGTACCAAGGCGCCAGTCGAGCACTTCACCCGCGCGGCGTCGAAGGAGTTCGGTGAGCGCGGCATCTCGGTGACTGCGATCGGGCCCGGCCCGATGGACACGCCGTTCTTCTACCCGGCCGAGAGTGCCGATGCGCAGGCGTACCACAAGACCGCGGCCGCGCTCTCGGCGTTCACCCGCACCGGGCTGACCGACATCGCCGATATCGTGCCGTGGATCCGCTTCCTGGTCACCGATGGCTGGTGGATGACGGGGCAGACCATCCTGGTCAATGGTGGGTACACCACCAAATAATGCAGCCACGCCCGGCGTGGATCTGCAGCGCGACATTCGAACGATCCACGCATGGCGTGGATCTACAGTAGAGCCACCCCATGGGTGGCTGCGCACAATGACCAAAGGGAGAGGCGCCACGCATGGAGTGGCGCCATCGGATCAGTTGAGTTCGGCCAGCACCGCATCCGTGGCCGCGGCGGTACTCACCGCCTGGCCCTTGGCGGCCAGATCGGCGGTGAACACGCCATCGTCCAGCACGGCGTGCACTGCAGCTTCCACCGCCGCAGCCTCGGCTTCCAGGCCCAGCGAATGGCGCAGCAGCATCGCCGCGCTGAAGATCGTTGCGTACGGATTGGCGATGCCCTTGCCAGCGATGTCCGGGGCCGAACCATGGATGGGCTCGTAGATGCCCACCGCACCCGGCTCGCCCAGCGAGGCCGACGGCAGCAGGCCCAGCGAACCGGCCAGCATCGAGGCTTCATCGGTGAGGATGTCGCCGAACATGTTCTCGGTCACGATCACGTCATACTCGCGCGGCTTGGCCAGCAGGTGCATGGCCATCGAATCGACCAGCTGGTGCTCCAGCGCAACGTCCGGGAACTCCTCGCGGCCGATGCGCGCGGCCACGTCACGCCACAGGCGCGAGGTCTCCAGCACGTTGGCCTTGTCCACCGAGGTGACCTTGCCACGCCGCTGCTGGGCCAGGCGGAAGGCACTGCGCAGCACGCGTTCGATCTCGGCCACCGTGTAGCGGCACAGGTCGCTGGCGCTGTCGGCGTCGCGGGTCTTGTCGCCGAAGTAGATGCCACCGGTCAGTTCGCGTACCACCACGAAGTCCACGCCCTGCAGCAGCTCGGCCTTGATCGGCGAGGCGTGCAGCGCGGCTTCATGGGTACGCACCGGGCGCAGGTTGGCATACAGGCCCAGTGCCTTGCGGATTGCCAGCAGGCCCTGTTCCGGACGCACCTTGGCGTTCGGGTCGGACCACTTCGGGCCGCCGACCGCGCCCAGCAGCACCGCCTTGGCGGCCTGGCAGGCTTCCAGGGTCGACGCCGGCAGCGGTTCACCGTGGCGGTCGATGGCAACGCCACCGATGTCGTGCTCGCTGAAGGTGAAGGTGTGGTTGAAGCGCTCGGCGACGGCCTTCAGGACGGCCACTGCCGCGGCGGCCACTTCCGGGCCGATGCCATCACCGGGCAGGACAACAATTTCAGCGTGCATGCTCACTCTCGTAACGTTCGATTTCAGGGACACGGCTCAACAGATACCCCAACTGGTCGACGCCTTCCAGCAGGCAGGTCTGCGAGAAGCCATCCAGCGGGAAGGAATAGACGCGGCCATCGGGCGTGCGCAGTTCGCGCGCAGCCACGTCGATGGTCAGCTCATCGTCCGGGCGCTGCATCAGCGCCTGCACGTCGGCCTCGTCCAGCACGATCGGCAGCAGGCCGTTCTTCAGCGCGTTGCCGCGGAAGATATCGGCGATCTCGCTGCTGACGATGGCACGCAGGCCCAGGTCGGTCAGCGCCCACGGCGCATGTTCGCGCGAAGAACCGCAGCCGAAGTTGCGGCCCGCCAGCAGGATGCTGCGGCCGGCGTTGTGCGGCTGGTTGAAGGCGAAGTCGGCCACCGGCGAACCGTCGGCCTGCCAGCGCCAGTCATTGAACGCGTTGCGGCCCAGGCCGGCACGCTCGGTGGTGGACAGGAACCGCGCCGGAATGATCTGGTCGGTGTCGATGTTGGTCTGGCGCAGCACCACGCTGGCCGAGGTCAGGGTACGGAAACCGGCCATCACGCCACCTCCTGTGCGAACAGTTCGCGGGTATCGGCCACGTGCCCGTTGACCGCGGCCCACGCCGCGCTCATCGGCGAAGCCAGCAGGGTGCGCGAACCGGGGCCTTGGCGGCCCTCGAAATTGCGGTTGCTGGTGCTCACGGCCAGCTGGCCGGGCGCGACCAGATCGCCGTTCATGGCGATGCACATCGAACAGCCCGGCTCGCGCCACTCGGCCCCGGCAGCGCGCACGATCTCGTGGATGCCCTCGGCCTCGGCCTCGCGCTTGACGATCTCCGAACCTGGCACCACCAGCATGCGCACCCGCTCAGCGACACGGCGGCCGCGCAGCACCTGCGCGACCTCGCGCATGTCACTCAGGCGGCCGTTGGTGCACGAACCGACGAACACCACGTCCACCGGCGTGCCGGCCAGTGCCTTGCCGGCCTGGAAGTGCATGTAGTCCAGGCCTTTCTGTGCGGCGGCATCGTTGGCGGCGGGAATCGGCGCATCCACCGCGATGGCGGTGCCCGGATGCGTGCCCCAGGTCAGGGTCGGGCGGATGTCGGTGGCGTCGATGCGTACTTCGCTGTCGAAGCGCGCGCCGTCATCACTGCGCAGCTGCTGCCAGCGCGCCACCGCAGCCTCGAAATCGGCGCCCTTTGGGCCGCGCGGGGTGTTGGCGACGAAGTCGAAGGTGACCTGGTCGGGCGCGACCATGCCGGCGCGTGCACCGGCTTCGATCGACATGTTGCACAGGGTCATGCGCTGTTCCATGTCCATCGCTTCGATGGTGCTGCCACGGAACTCGATGACGTGGCCGGTGCCGCCGTTGACGCCGATCACGCCGATGATGTGCAGCACCACGTCCTTGGCGCCGACGCCGGGCGCCAGCGGGCCATCGACGGTGATCGCAAAGGTCTTCGCCTTGCGCTGAAGCAGGCACTGCGTGGCCAGCACATGGCCGACTTCGCTGGTGCCGATGCCGAAGGCCAGCGAACCGAAGGCCCCGTGGGTGGAGGTGTGGCTGTCGCCGCAGACGATGGTCATGCCCGGCTGGGTGAAGCCCTGTTCCGGCGCGATCACGTGGACGATGCCGCGGTTGTCAGAAGCCATGTCGAACAGCTCGATGCCGTGCTCGGCGCAGTTGCGTGCCAGCGTGGCGACCTGTGCCTCGGAGGCGGCGCTGGCATAGGGTAGCGTGCCGTCGGCGGCGGCCGGCAGGGTCGGCGTGGAGTGGTCCATCGTCGCCTTGGTGCGGTCCGGGCGGCGCGGCGACAGGCCGCGCTCGCGCAGCTCGGTGAACGCCTGCGGCGAGGTCACCTCGTGGATCAGGTGCAGGTCGATGTACAGCACGGCGGGCGCGCTGTCGGATTCGGGAACCACCACGTGGGCGTCCCACAGTTTGTCGTACAGGGTGCGGGGAGCGGAAGTCATGCGTATGCCTGGCAGAAGTACGAAATAGCGAACATCAGTAAAGAAGGCGGAACGGCCAAGTCAGCGACGGCGGGCGAGCACGCGCAGCCGCACATAGTCCGCCAGCGGCTGGCCGGCGGCGTTGCGCGGCAGCTCGGCCAGCAGCGCGCTCGCGGCCTCGCGCACCGTAGCGCGTGCCTCGGCTGGCAGGTCGTCCAGCAGCGGCGCGGCGAAGACGCGCAGCCAGCCGGCCACGCCGGTCGGCAATGCCGTTGGGCGCGGCGTGCACTCGATCAGTTGCACCTGGAAGCCATGCTGGCGCAGGCGGTCGGCGTAGGCATCGGCCGTCGGGAAGTACCACTGGAAGGCGCTGGCGCCATGGCCGTGCGCCACGCGTGCGGCCTGCACGGCCGCGATGATCGTGGCCACGTTGCCATGGCCGCCGAACTCGGCGACGAAGCGGCCACCGGGGCGCAGCGCGCGGCGTACGCCTTCCAGCACGCGGTCCGGGGTGCCCATCCAATGCAGTGCCGCGTTGCTGAACACTGCATCGAACTCGCTGTCGAACGACAGTGCGTGGCCGTCCATCACCTGGGCATCGACACCGCGCGCGCGGGCGGCGATCACCAGTTCCGGCGAGGCATCCACGCCGTGGATGCGCGCACCGCTCAGCGCCAGTTCGGTGCTGAGCACGCCATCGCCACAGCCCAGGTCGAGGATGCGCTCACCGGCGCGCGGGTCGAGCAGGCGCGAGACCGCGCCGCCGAGCAGGGGCACGAAGCCGGCATCGATCGCATAGTCCTGGGCATTCCACTGCTGGCCAGCGGCGCTGGCCGGGGTGGGGGTGTCGAAGGCGCTCATGGCGGGTTCCTCAGGCGGTGGCGGGGGTGGGAACGTCGGTGCTGCTGTGGGCGGCGGCCTGGCGCTGGCGCAGCAGGCGATTGGCAACATCCAGCCAGGCCAGCGCGGAGGCTTCGATGATGTCCTTGCTGGTGCCGGTGCCGTCGTACTCCACGCCCTCGTGGCGCACGCTCAGGTTGGCTTCGCCACGCGCATCCGCGCCGATGCCGACGCTGTGCACGTGGTAGCTGTCCAGCATCAGCTGCACGCCGGTGGCGGCCGACAGCGCGCCGAACAGCGCATCGACCGGGCCGTCGCCCTGTGCGGTTTCGGCCACGCGGTTGCCGTCCGGGTCGGACAGTTCGACCAGCGCGTTGGCGCGGCTGCCCACGTCGCTGATGGTCATCGAGGCCAAGCGGTAGCCCTGTGCATTGGAGCCGCCCTGCATCAGCGTCTGCAGGTCGGCATCGGTGACCACGCGCTGCTGTTCGCACAGGCCCTTGAACTGCTCGAATACCAGCTTCAGTTCGTCTTCGTCCAGCCAGAAACCCAGCGCGCGCAGGCGCGCTTCGACGGCGGCGCGACCGCTGTGGCGGCCCAGCACCATCTGCGAATCCTCCCAGCCCACGTCTTCCGGACGCATGATTTCGTAGGTGCCGCGATGGCGCAGCATGCCGTGCTGGTGGATGCCCGATTCGTGGGCAAAGGCATTGGCACCGACGATGGCCTTGTTGCGCTGTACCGGCATGCCGACCAGGCGCTGCAGCAGCTGCGAGGTGCCGACGATGCGCGGGGTGTTGATCGAACTGTCCTGCTCGTAGAAGGCCTGGCGCACCTTCAGCACCATCGCGATCTCTTCCAGCGAGCAGTTGCCGGCGCGCTCGCCGATGCCGTTGATGGTGCACTCGACCTGGCGCGCGCCACCTTCGATGGCAGCCAGAGAGTTGGCCACGGCCAGGCCCAGGTCGTTGTGGCAGTGCGCGCTGAAGATCACATTGGCGGCGTTCGGAACGTCGGCGACGCCGGCGATGACCTGCTGGAACATCGCGCGGATTTCTTCCGGCGTGGTGAAGCCGACGGTGTCGGGCAGGTTGATGGTGGTGGCGCCGGCGGCAATGGCCACGCGCGAGACTTCGATCAGGTAGTCCAGCTCGGTGCGGGTGGCATCCTCGGCCGAGAATTCGACATCGTCGATGTACGAGCGTGCCAGCGATACATGCTTGCGTACCGATTCCAGCACCTGCTCGCGGGTCATGCGCAGCTTGTGCTCGCGGTGCAGCGGGCTGGTGGACAGGAACACGTGCAGGCGCGGGTTGGCCGCAGCTTCCAGGGCACGCGCCGAGGTTTCGATATCGGCCTGCAGGCAGCGCGACAGCACCGCCAGGCTCAGGCTCGGGCGGCGCAGTTCGCGGCCGATCAGGGCCATCGCTTCGCGGTCGGACTGCGAGCTGGCCGGAAAGCCGGTCTCGATGATGTCCACGCCCAGTTCGTCCAGCGCACGCGCCATCACCAGCTTCTGCGGCGGGCTCATGCTGCAGCCGGGGGACTGCTCGCCGTCACGCAGGGTGGTGTCGAAGATGCGGATGCGCGGGGTGGTAATTCGTTCGATGGTGGTCACAGGGAAATCTCCTCGACAGCGGGTGCGACGGCTTGCAGGGGGGAAGGGGAAGAGGCGGGGGAGGCGAGGGCGCTGGCCTTGCTGGGCGAGCGCGGTGTTTCGCTGCGCCGTCGCCGAGGCTTGCGCGGCGGGCGCGGACGGATGTCGGTGAGCAGGCCGGCCAGGACACCGGCATCGATGTTGCCGCCGGATACCACCGCGCACTTGCGGCGGCCGGCCACGCGGCGGCCGGCGGCCAGCGCCAGCGCGCCGGCGCCCTCGGCGATGATGTGTTCTTCCAGTGCCAGCCGGACCAGGGTTTCGCGCAGCTCGGCCTCGCGCACGATCACCACGTCATCCAGCAGCGAGGTGCACAGGCGGCGGGTGAGGAAGCCGGGAATCTTGACCCGCACGCCGTCGGCCAGCGAGGCAACGGGAGCGATCTCGCGCACGTCGCCGCGGATCGCGCGTGCCATCGAATCAACGCCTTCCACCTGCGCGCCGACCACGCGCACGCCCTGCGATTTCAGCGCCAGTGCAACGCCGGAAGCCAGCCCGCCGCCACCGATCGGCACGATCACCACGTCCGGCGCGTGCGCGGCCAGCTCGATGCCGACGGTGCCCTGGCCGGCGATCACGTCGGCGTCGTCGAACGCGGACAGGAAGCGGTAACCGTGGCGTTGCGCCAGTTCGACGGCGAAGGCGTAGGCCTCGTCGTAGCTGGTGCCATGCTGGCGCACGGTGGCGCCCCAGTGGGCGACGCCGGCGATCTTGGTGGCCGGTGCGCCATGCGGCATCACGGTGATGGCCGGCACGTCCAGGCGGTAGGCGGCCCATGCCACGCCCTGGGCGTGGTTGCCGGCCGAGGCGCAGATCACCGGCCGGGTGTCACCGCGCTCGCGGCCGGCCAGCAGCGCGTTCAACGCGCCGCGTACCTTGTAGGACCCGGTGCGCTGCAGGTTCTCCAGCTTCAGCCAGGTGCCGAAGCGCTCGGCATGGTGCAGCGGGGTAGGCGGCAGGAAGCGCCGCAGCCGGGCCTGCGCCGCCAGTACATCGGCGACGCTTACGTCGTCGACATCGCTTTCCTGGCTGGCATCAGCGGCCGGCATGGGCCACCAGCGCGGTGCGGGCGACCGCCGCATGCGGGCACGGGCGGCGAAGAAGACGCCTCCGTACCGGCACCGTGGTCGCTACGGTACGGGTGTTCATGGCGATACTCCTTCCACGGCGGTGACCTGCACGGACACGCAGTCGTAGATCTTCTCGATCTGCCGGCGCAGCGTTTCCGCCGGGCGCTGGCCATCGACGACCAGCTGCAGGTGCCAGCGGCCATCGTCGGCGGCCACCGGCGCACCGCTGATCGCACGCGGCGCGAAGCCGCGGCGTTCGGCCATGCCGATCACGCGCAACAGCGCGCCTTCGGCCGGGTGCAGCACCAGGTCAAGCCGGTATTGCATTGGGGGTCTCCTGGCGGGCATGGGCGGGGTTGCTTTCCAGCATCGTGCTGTTGGCAGTGTTCGGCGGCACCAACGGCCATACGTTGGCGCGTGCATCGATGGCCACGTGCAACAGTGCCGGGCCCGGTTCGGCCAGCAGCGCGGCCAGGCCGCCTTCCACGTCGTCGCGGTTGTCGATGCGGGTGGCGGCGATGCCGAACACCTGCGCCAGTGCCACGAAGTCCGGGTTGTCGGACAGGTCGATCTCGCTGTAACGCTCGGCGAAGAACAGCTCCTGCCACTGCCGCACCATGCCCAGCGAACTGTTGTCGAGCAGCACGATCTTCACCGGCAGGCGGCAGCGGGCGATGGTCGCCAGCTCCTGCACGTTCATCATGAAGCTGCCGTCGCCGGACACCAGCACCACGGTGCGGTCGGGGCAGGCGAACTGCGCGCCCATCGCCGCCGGCAGGCCGAAGCCCATGGTGCCCAGCGCGCCACTGGTCAGGTGGTTGCGCGGGTGGTTGAAGCGGCAGTGCTGGGCCACCCACATCTGGTGCTGGCCAACGTCGCAGGCGATCACCGCATCGGCCGGGGCCAGCTCGCTCAGGCGCTTCAGCAGCGCCGGCGCGTAGATGTGTTGCCCCGGGGCATCGTAGCGGGCAGCGAAGCGATCGCGGTGCTGCGCACAGCGCTTGCGCCACGCCTCCTGGTGGGCCTTGGGGGAGGGGAAGGCCGCTCGCAGGGCGCGGATGGCGTGACCGACGTTGCCAGGCACGGCGACATCGGCGCTGCGCAGCTTGGAGATCTCGTAGGCGTCCGCATCGATGTGGACGACACGGGCGAACGGGGCGAACTCGGCCAGCTTGCCGGTGGCACGGTCATCGAAACGCGCCCCCAGCACCAGCAGCAGGTCGCTTTCCTGCACCGCCATGTTGGCCGCGCGGGTGCCGTGCATGCCCAGCATGCCCAGCGACTGCGGATGGCTGGCCGGCAGTGCACCCAGGCCGCGCAGGGTCATCACGGTGGGGATGGCACTGGCCTCGACGAAGTCGCGCAGGTCCTGCACGGCATCGCCCAGCGCGATGCCGCCACCGGCGTAGACCACCGGCTTCTCGGCTGCGGCCAGCGCGGCGATGGCCTCGGCGATGGCGGCCTCGGCCGGCGCCGGCGGCGGTTCGACGCTGCTGGGCACATGCGCCGGCAGATGGCTGGCATCGGCCAACTGCACATCCTTGGGCAGGTCGATCAGCACCGGGCCGGGGCGACCCTCACGGGCAATGCGGAACGCATCGGCGACCACGCGCGGCAGGTCATCGACGCTGCGCACCAGCCAGCTGTGCTTGACGATCGGCATCGTCAGGCCGAACACATCCAGTTCCTGGAAGGCGTCGGTGCCCAGCAGCGGCGTGCCGACCTGGCCGGTGATGCAGACCATCGGTACCGAATCGAGCATCGCATCGGCAATGCCGGTGACCAGGTTCGAGGCGCCCGGGCCGGATGTGGCCACGCAGACGCCGACCTGGTTGCTGGCGCGGGCGAAGCCGTTGGCGGCCAGCGCCGCACCCTGCTCATGGCGTACCAGGATGTGCTTCAGCGACGAATCCACCAGCGCGTCGTAGAACGGCATGATGGTGCCACCTGGATAGCCGAACAGCGTGCGGACGCCTTCGGCCTCCAGCGCCTGGGTCAGCCAGCGCGCGCCGTTGGGCGGCGCGCTGCGATGTGTCGAAGAGTTCATGGGGGAACCTTGCAAAGCGGGTGGGGGAGGGCCGCGCGTTTACGCGGCCTGTCCTTGCAACCAGACCATCTTGGCGCGCAGTTCCTTGCCCACCTTCTCGATCGGGTGCTCCAGGTCGGCCTGCTTGAACCTGTTGTAGTTCGGCAGGCCCGCTTCGTACTCGGCCACCCAGTTCTTGGTGAAGGTGCCGTCCTGGATGTCCTTCAGTACTTCCTTCATGCGTTCCTTGGTGCCGGCATCGATCACACGCGGGCCGCTGACGTAATCGCCGTACTGCGCGGTCTCGGAGATGAACTCCAGCATGCGCGAGATGCCACCTTCGTAGAACAGGTCCACGATCAGCTTCAGTTCGTGCAGCACTTCGTAATAGGCGATTTCCGGCTGGTAACCGGCTTCCACCAGGGTCTCGAAGCCCGCCTGCACCAGCGCCGAAGCGCCACCGCACAGCACCGCCTGCTCGCCGAACAGATCAGTTTCGGTCTCTTCCTTGAAGGTGGTCTGGATCAGGTTGGCGCGGGCGCCACCCAGGCCGGCTGCATAGGCGAGTGCGTACTCGGCGGCCTTGCCGCTTTTGTCCTGGTAGACCGCCCAGATGCACGGCACGCCGCGGCCGATTTCATATTCACGACGGACCAGCGCGCCCGGGCCCTTCGGTGCGACCAGCACCACGTCGAGGTCGTCGCGCGGCTTGATCATGTCGAAATGAACGTTCAGGCCGTGCGCGAACAACAGCACCGCACCCTGCTTCATGTTCGGTGCCAGCACGTCGTCGTACAGCTTCTTCTGCACCATGTCCGGGGTCAGCACGGCAACCAGGTCGGCGTCCTTCACCGCATCCGCCGGTGCTTTCACGGTGAAGCCATCGGCCTGTGCCTTGACCTCGGTCGGGCCGCCCGGACGCAGGCCTACCACCACGTCGAAGCCGGATTCGCGCAGGTTCAGTGCGTGGGCGCGGCCCTGGCTGCCGTAGCCGATGACGGCGATCTTGGTCTGGGGCAGGTCGTTGGTGCTCATGGGGGAGGTTCCTTGCGGTGGGAAGAAAAAAGAACGGCCGGTCGTCGAGGTGACGTACCGGCCGGTCAGGGGAAATCGGTGGAGGAGGCGCTACGCATCGCACAGGCACAGCCACCACGAGGCGTGGTGGTGGTCTGGGGCCGGGCTTTGCACTGAGCGTTGGTCATGGTGGTTGCGTCTGAAACCAGGTCCTGAAATGAAAAAACCCGCACCGGGGCGGGTGCGGGTTTTGATGAGTTCCGGTGTGTTTGTTGCTTACACGCTGGCTCGTCCCGCACCTGGTGGCTGGGTAATAAGTACGAGCACAAGAATCGAACGCAGCGAGGCGGCGCCGGTGTCGGCGGCTTCAATGTGGGTTCGCAGTGGCGTGTTGTGATGCAACATGTGATCGAGAGAAACACAGCCGTTTTGGCGGTGTCAACCCTCGCGACGGTTTTTTTATCGGTTTCCAGTGAATCCAGCGCAATCGCTTGCGGCACAAGGATGGTTGCTGCTGAAAGTGTTTCGATGAACCCGAATTCACTCCTTTCTGGGCGGTTTTTGCGCGGAATCCGTTGGATTCTTCCACCCCAGGATCAACGTCCATGACGTCTGTCCGATACCGCGTGAAGGCCGCAGCGGCGAAGATCGGGGAACCACCCGTCCATCGGAACCCGACCGTGTCCCGACGCCTTGCCCGTCCCCTGATCGCCGCCGCCGTGCTGGCTGCCGTGCCCGCGCTGTCCTTTGCCGCCGACCGCATTACCGGCCACACCTTCGCCACCCGTTCGGAGGTGATCGCCCCTCATGCGATGGCCGCCACCTCGCAGCCGCTGGCCACCCAGATCGCGCTGGACGTGATGAAGGGCGGTGGCTCGGCGGTGGATGCCGCCATCGCGGCCAACGCAGCGCTGGGCCTGATGGAGCCCACCGGCAACGGCATCGGCGGCGACCTGTTCGCCATCGTCTGGGACCCGAAGACGCAGAAGCTCTACGGCTACAACGGCTCGGGGCGCTCGCCGAAATCGCTCACCCTGGCCGAGTTCCAGCGCCGTGGCCTGAAGGACATCCCGGCCACCGGTCCACTGCCGGTGTCGGTGCCGGGTGCAGTCGACGGCTGGTTCGCGCTGCACGACCGCTTCGGTCGCAAGCCGATGGCCGACAACCTGGCGCCGGCCATCCGCTACGCCCGCGAGGGTCACCCGGTGGCCGAGGTGATCGCCTACTACTGGGACCGCTCGGTGCCCAAGTTGTCGCAGTACCCGGGCTTCAAGGAGCAGTTCACGATCAACGGCCACGCCCCGCGCAAGGGCGAGATGTGGAAGAACCCGAATCTGGCCAGCACGCTGCAGAAGATCGCCGATGGCGGACGCGACGCCTTCTACAAGGGTGACATCGCCCGCACCATCGGCGACTATTTCAAGGCCAACGGTGGCTACCTGAGCTATCAGGACATGGCTGACCATCATGGCGAATGGGTCGAACCGGTCAGCAGCAACTACCGTGGCTACGACGTGTGGGAACTGCCGCCGAACAGCCAGGGCATTGCCGCGCTGCAGATCCTCAACGTGCTGGAAGGCTACGACTTCTCGAAGATCCCGTTTGGTTCACCGGAGCATGTGCACCTGTTCGTTGAAGCGAAGAAGCTGGCCTTCGCCGACCGTGCACGCTTCTACGCCGACATGGCGTTCCAGCCGGCACCGGTGCAGAAGCTGATTTCCAAGGAATACGCCGCGCAGCGCCGCGCGCTGATCTCGATGGAAAAGGCGTTGAAGGAAGTGCAGCCGGGCACGCCGAAGCAGCTGGAGGAGGGCGACACGATCTACATGACCGTGGCCGACGCCGACGGCATGATGGTCTCGCTGATCCAGTCCAACTACCGTGGCATGGGCAGCGGCATGGCACCGCCCGGTCTGGGTTTCATCCTGCAGGACCGCGGCGAGATGTTCGTGCTGCAGAAGAACCATCCCAACGGCTACGCGCCGGGCAAGCGGCCTTTCCAGACGATCATCCCGGCGTTCATCACCAAGGGCGGCAAGCCGTATGCCAGCTTCGGCGTGATGGGCGGCGCGATGCAGCCGCAGGGCCACGCGCAGATCGTGATGAACCTGGTGGACTTCGGCATGAACCTGCAGGAAGCCGGTGATGCACCGCGCATCCAGCATGAAGGCTCAACCGAACCGACGGGTCAGGCCACGGCGATGACCGATGGCGGCGAAGTGAATCTGGAAACCGGCTTCCCGTACGAGACGGTGCGCGCGTTGATGCGCAAGGGGCATCGCATCGTGTTCGCCGATGGCCCGTATGGCGGGTACCAGGCGATCATGCGTGATCCCGAGACCGGGGTTTACTACGGTGCTTCGGAGAGCCGCAAGGATGGGCAGGCGGCGGGGTATTGAGGTTTTCCGGCCACCGGGCTGAG
Source organism: Stenotrophomonas sp. GD03958 (assembly GCF_029839005.1). Taxonomy (NCBI): domain Bacteria; kingdom Pseudomonadati; phylum Pseudomonadota; class Gammaproteobacteria; order Lysobacterales; family Lysobacteraceae; genus Stenotrophomonas; species Stenotrophomonas sp. GD03958. The sequence continues at coordinate 41,597 of NZ_JAOBZT010000028.1, forward strand.
CCCCCTCGGCGGTGGTGAGGGTTTCAGTGATGCTTGGTTTGGCCGGGCGGGTGGATTGTCTGGGGGCCGCTGCAAGTACGTCCATGTAGGCTCGGTCGCCGCTTGCTCGTGTGCGCAGTCCTGCGTACACGGCAAGACCGGGGTTGGGCGTCCTGCCCAACCCGCCCGAGGCATGCCTCGGGCCCATGCGGCTCACGCCCCCAGCCAACCCACCCGCCCGGCCACGGACAGTTTCCTGTGGCCGCCACCGCAGGAAGAGAAAGAAGAAGATCAAGAGCAAAGGCAACAGCAACAGCAACAGCAACAGCCGCGCGCTGCGGGTCCGACCCCTTCTTGTTTTCCGACACACCTGATCCACGCATGGCGTGGATCTACTGCCGTCACCGGGAAATTGTCGGAGGCGGGGAGGGGGCAGATGGCGGGACCGTCCACGGCATGGATGCCGTGGACGAGCCTACAAGGACGTACTTGCGGCGTGTCCCGCCATCTGCCCCCTCCCCGCCAAACCAGCAGAAATCCGGAGCCGCTTTTGAAGTTGCTGTTGCCGTTGCTTGAGAAAAGCGGTACAGCCGCAAGCTGCAAAACCTCCCTCAATCCTGATCGTGCGCGCGCGCCGCCTCCGCCTGGGTTTCCTCCTGCGCCGCTATCTCGCGTGCAATCCACGCGTCGATCATGTGCCGCTGGCGCTGCGCCTGCCGCCGCTCGCGCGTGTACTCCTGGTCCAGCACCCGGTACAGCGACACCATCACCAGCACCATCAGCAGCGCGAATGGCAATGCCGCGATCGTGATCATGCCCTGCAGCGCGTCCAGGCCTCCGGCCAGCAGCAACGCCGCTGCGATCAGTGCCACCGCAATGCCCCAGGCCAGCTTGCGCTTCAACGGTGGGTCGCCAGCCTCGTCGGTGGACATGCTGGCCAGCACCAGGACCGCCGAATCGGCCGAGGTCACGAAGAAGATCATCAGCAGCACCAGCGCGATGCACGACAGCAACAACGGTAGCGGCATGCTGTCGAACAGCGTGAACAACACCGTCTCGTAGCCATTGCCAAGCGCCTGCACCAGATCGGCATGGCCGAAGATCTGTGCCCACAACGCAGTGCCGCCGAACACCGCGAACCAGAAGAAGCCCAGCAGCGTCGGTGCGAGCACGACGCCGATCACGAACTCGCGCACGCTGCGGCCGCGCGAGATGCGCGCGATGAACGATCCCACGAACGGTGCCCACGAGATCCACCAGGCCCAGTAGAAGATCGTCCAGTCCGCCACCCAGGTGCTGCCGGAGAACGGTGACATGCGCAGGCTCATCGTCACCAGCTGGTTGAGGTAGGAGCCCAGCGTGGTGGTGAACGTATCGAAGATGAAGCCGGTCGGCCCCAGCACCAGCAGGATGGCCGCCAGCAGGGCAGCCAACGCCAGGTTGAAGTTGGAGAGCCACTTCACACCTCGCTCCACGCCACTGGCGGTGGAGGCCATGTACAGCACGAAGGCGACGGCAATGATGGTCATCTGCACGGCGACGGTAGCCTGCACGCTGAAGACGCGTTCGATACCGGCAGCAATCTGGATGGTGCCGAAGCCGAGCGTGGTGGCGACACCGATCGCGGTGGCAACTACGGCGGCGATGTTGACCACCCGACCGATCCAGCCGCGATGGTGGCGGCCGATGATCGGCTGCAGCATGTCGCTGACCAGGCCGCGTCCGTTGCGGTTGAACTGGAACCAGGCCATCGCCAGGCCGATCAGTGCGTAGATCGCCCACGGGTGCAGGCCCCAGTGGAAGAACGCATAGCGCATCGATGCGCGCGCCGCATCCAGGCTTTGCGGCGCCAGGCCTTCCGGCGGCTTGCTGAAATGCGAGATGGGCTCGGCCGCACCCCAGAACACCAGGCCGATGCCCATGCCGGCGGCGAACAGCATCGACATCCAGCTGGCACGCGAGAACTCGGGTTCGGCGTCCTCGCCGCCGATGCGCAGATTGCCGAAGCGGCCGAACGCCAGGTACATCAGGAACACCAGCGCCAGGAACACCACCAGCAGGTACAGCCAGCCGACACTGCGGATGACTTCCGCCAGCATCGACTGGACCACGGTGTTGAAGGGGCCGGGGGCGATACCGGCGAGCAGCACCAGCAGCAGAACCAGTGCGATGGAAACGCGAAACACCATGAAGGAGCTTCTCCGATCAAGGGGGATTGAGGGGAGCGAGCAGAGCTTGCGGCGAAGGGCCGGCGGCATGCAGCACGGACCGGGCAGGGGCCGCGAAGGCGGCGGGGAACGCATCGATCTCAGCAACGCGATGGCGTGCACGTTACTGAACGCGACGTCATGGTTCCGTTAACGAATGGCGATCTGGTCCCGGAGGCGGGCGGTCTATGCTCTAATGCGCACCAAGAAGCGGGGGTACCGGGCCATGTGGCCACGGTTGAGACAGTCCCTTGGAACCTGATCCGGCTCATACCGGCGTAGGGAAGCTTTGCAATGCAGCCGTGCCCGGACTCCGCCCAAGGACCGTCCGTACGCGGGTGCCGTGCGCCGCCGCTTCGTCCCTGACCTTCCTGGACGATGCCCGATGAACGCACAGCTCTCCGCCCTGCAGCAACAGGCCCAGCAACTCTCCGGATCCGTGACCCGGCCCATTCCCGGCTCGCGCAAGATCCACGTGCCCGGTTCACGCCCGGATCTGCAGGTGCCGATGCGCGAGATCGCGCTGACCCGTACGCCGACGCTGTTCGGCGGCGAAGAGAATGCGCCGGTGACCGTTTACGACACGTCGGGCCCGTACACCGACCCGGAGGTGCGCATCGATCTGTCCGCCGGTTTGCCGGCACTGCGTCGCGGCTGGGTGGAAGAGCGCGGTGATACCGAGCAGCTTGAAGCACTGAGTTCTTCGTTCGGCCGCGATCGCGAGCATGACCCGAAGCTTGACGCGGTGCGTTTCCCCGCGCGCAGCCTGCCACGCCGTGCACGTGCCGGTGCCAACGTCACCCAGATGCATTACGCGCGCCGCGGCATCATCACGCCGGAAATGGAGTTCGTCGCCATCCGCGAGAACCAGCGGCTCGACGCGGTCCGCGATGCCGGCCTGCTGCAGCAGCACCCGGGCGAGTCGTTCGGTGCTTCAATCCAGAAGGTGATCACACCCGAATTCGTGCGCGACGAGATCGCACGCGGCCGCGCGGTGCTGCCCAACAACATCAACCATCCGGAAAGCGAGCCGATGATCATCGGCCGCAATTTCCTGACCAAGATCAACGCCAACATCGGCAACAGCGCGGTGTCTTCCGGCATCGCCGAGGAAGTGGAGAAGCTGGTGTGGGCGATCCGCTGGGGCGGTGACACGGTGATGGACCTGTCCACCGGCAAGCACATCCACGAAACCCGCGAGTGGATCATCCGCAATTCGCCGGTGGCGATCGGTACCGTGCCGATCTACCAGGCGCTGGAGAAGGTTGACGGCCGTGCCGAGGCGCTTACCTGGGAGATCTTCCGCGACACGCTGATCGAGCAGGCCGAGCAGGGCGTGGACTACTTCACCATCCACGCAGGCGTCCTGTTGCGCTACGTGCCGCTCACTGCCAGGCGTGTTACCGGCATCGTCAGCCGCGGTGGCTCGATCATGGCCAAGTGGTGCCTGGCGCACCACAAGGAGAATTTTCTCTACACGCACTTCGAAGACATCTGCGAGATCATGAAGGCGTACGACGTGACCTTCTCGCTGGGTGACGGCCTGCGCCCGGGCTGCATCGCCGATGCCAACGACGCCGCGCAGTTCGGTGAGCTGGAAACGCTGGGTGAGCTGACGAAGATCGCCTGGAAGCATGATGTGCAGACCATGATCGAAGGTCCCGGCCATGTGCCGATGCAGCTGATCAAGGAGAACATGGACAAGCAGCTGCGCGAGTGCGGCGAGGCGCCGTTCTATACGCTGGGCCCGCTGACCACCGACATCGCGCCGGGCTACGACCACATCACCAGCGCGATCGGTGCGGCGATGATCGGCTGGTTTGGTACCGCCATGCTCTGCTACGTGACGCCGAAGGAACACCTCGGCCTGCCCAACCGCCAGGACGTGCGCGACGGCATCATGGCCTATCGCATCGCCGCGCATGCAGCCGACCTGGCCAAAGGCCATCCGGGCGCGCAGGTGCGTGACAACGCGCTGAGCAAGGCGCGCTTCGAGTTCCGCTGGGAAGACCAGTTCCATCTCGGCCTGGATCCGGAGAAGGCCAAGGAGTTCCATGACGAGACGCTGCCGAAGGATGCGCACAAGCTGGCACACTTCTGCTCGATGTGCGGCCCGCACTTCTGTTCGATGAAGATCACCCAGGACGTGCGCGACTACGCCGAGGCCGGCATGAAGGAGAAGTCGGAAGAGTTCCGCGCGGCCGGTGCCGAGGTCTATCACCAGGGGTGATGCGTAACGGGTAG